>JAUNNT010000026.1:0-13647 GCA_030531305.1 Akkermansia sp. | reverse complement strand
GCCTTTGCAGTTGCAGGCTGGGAAGCCGGAGAGGCATCCGCGGCAGCCGGCGCGGCCTTCTGCACCACCTGCCCCTTTGCCTGCTGCGGGGCGGCCGCAGCCTGTTGCGCAACGGCCGGAGCCTGTGCGGCAGCCTTTGCAGTTGCAGGCTGGGAAGCCGGAGAGGCATCCGCGGCAGCCGGCGCGGGCGTGGCAGCAGGCATGGCCGCCTGATTAACTGTAGGCGTGGCCTGCTGCGTGGCCTGTCCCTTTGCCTGCGGCTGGGCGGCGGCCGCCTGTTGCGCAGCGGCCGGGGCCTGTGCGGCATCCGCAACGGCGGACGGCTTGCCGCCGGAGCAGGCCGCAAGCAGCAGAACGCTCAGGCATAATGCAGGGGTCCTCTTCACGGCGTTACAAGGTTGTCGTGCTGTCCAGCACCTCACTGATAATGGTTTCCACCTCTTGGGTTTCCACGGGGGCCGCGGCGGGAACCTGCTCCGCAGGCGCATCTTCCTTCACTGCGCCGGAGCCGGTTTCCTCCAGCACCATCTGTTCGGTTTTCTCATCCACCTTGATGACCTTCCCCCTGGCGTTGCGCGTGCGGACAATGGTGCGCACCAGCGGACCCACCTTCAGCTTGGCCGTGACAGATGCCGTTCCATCCTCATTGTAGGCGATGGCGGTGATTTCCGCGGATTTGAGTGTTCTGGCCAGCTTTGCCTTAATGTCATCACTTTCCACTACAAAATCCTTCACCGTGGTTTCGGAAGACACCTGGACGCCCAAGGCGCGCTCCGCAAGGCGGCGGTATACATCCATTTCCGCGGCACGCTTGGCCAAAACATGCTTGTGCCCCAGGGAGCCGGGGATGGCGGCATTGCCGAGGGCATCGATGGTTTCTTTCACCGTCTTCTGGTAGGCGGAGACCCCCCTGCCTTGCCGCTTCACCAACACTCCAATCAGGGAGCTCAGGTTCACGGCACGCACCACTTCCACGCGGCCGTCCTCACAATACGTGGGCCCTTCCGTGGTCTTGATGCCCTTCAGGGTTGCGGTCAAGGCCCCCTTGATCTCGTCGTCCGCCGCAGCCAGATCCTTCACCGTGGTTTCGCCGTCGAGCGCAATGCCGACGACACGCTCTGCCAAGATGCGCGCGGCGTCAATCTCTGCTGCGCGCACACATTGCAGGCGCTGGTTCGCCGGCACCTTCTGCCAGATTTCCGGCAGCGGGGCGACCCGGGCTTGCTCCACAGGCTTGGGGGCTGCGGAAACGGGGGAGACGGAAAAGCCGGCGAGACCGGCGACAGCCAATGCAATGATGTATGTTGCTTTCATTTTATATTGTTTGGGTTAGAGGTTAATTTTTACGTTTAAGGACAATGATGAGAAGAAGGATGACGATAACGCCACCCAAGCCGACTGCAATGTAGAGAAGGGGGGAGCTGTCCCCCTCGACGCCACCCGATGATGAGTCCTGCCCCTCGTTCACGGGTTGGGCAGCCGTGGCAGCGGCAGCACCGGCTGCCCCTTTGCGGAAGGAAAGATAGCGGTTGTCTGAGCGGTCCAGCTTGAACCCGGGCACGGCTTTCTCTATCACCCTAGCCAGAGCAAGGGCATCAATGCGGGATTCGCACTCCACCACGGATACACCCGCAGGGTCTACGCTGCGCACCCACACGGCACCCAGCCCCTGTTGTTCCGCAAGGCTGTTCTTGAGCTGCTCGGAAATGGCCAAATCCATTTCCGTGAACTCCATCTTGAACAGGGCTCCCAAATCTTTTTCCGTAGCCCAGTGGGCAAAGATACGGCGAATCAGGGTCCACCCCGCATCTGAACCCGCCGTGCGGGGAGAACCCTCCAGAAGCTGGCGCACGGCATCGCGCGCGGCCGCCGTGTCTCCCTCCACCTTGGAGGATGGAATGCGCACATCCCGTGAGGGCGGCGTTTCCGTGAGCATCACATTGCCGGTGGCGGCATCCGTCACGCGCACGTTCAACCCCATGGAGTAGTTGTACACGGGTGCACTTCCGTAATAGCTCTTGGACTCCCCCTTGTCTCCCACGATTTCACCCTCTACCAGATAGTCGCAAGAAGAGACAACCCCGGCGCCGCGCATGGCGGCCTCCTGCCCGCGCCCCAGGATTTCCGCGCGCCTGCCCATGGCTCCGCGGTTGCCCTGGCTGCGGTCCAGGTCCACCACTTTCAAACCGCAGCGAACCGCCGTGTTCTTGAGCCAATCGGATGCCACATTGCTGCCGTTCACGCCAGAAATCTGCTCCTTCAAATCAATGGACAAGCGCGGCGCCCCGTATTCGCGCGCCATCATCTGGAATGTCATCGTGTCATCCGATGAAAGCGGCTTGTTGTCCACATCCGCCTTAATCTTGACTGTGTAGAAGCCGTCTGCGGTGATTCCGGCAGAGACAACCTCATACTTGCGGACATAGCCGCGGGCCTTGGTGAACGTGCGGTCAAACTCCAATGCGAAGTCTTTCACCTGGGATTCCGAAACAATGTCCACGCCCGCGCCTTCGCGCACGGCTTCGCGCAGGGCATCGCTCAACGCTATTTCACGTGCAGAAGGCCCGTCTCCGGCTGCGCGCCCCACGGCTTCAACCATGGCCGCCATGGTCAAATTCACGCAGGAGAGTATTGCCAATACAGGGAAGTAATGCTTCAACATGAGTATCGTGGTTGCCAACGTCACTCATTGTACACCAGCTGCGGATTGACGCAAGGAAAAAATGAGCAGATGCGCTTCTCTCCTGCACATTCATTACCCGCGTTCGACAGCACACCTCGAAATTTTCCCTCACTTCTGTCGCCAGGCAGTAACTTGGGCACGCCCAACCACTCTGTACCGAGCAAGACGGCACTGCTGCCCCAAGGCTGCGGGGGTATGGCGGAGGCGGAGATCCTCGTGGAGGTCCAGGAGGGCGCGCACAGCAAAAGGTTTACCATCACTGCCGCACACGCTTTAACTCGTTCCTTTCTTCCCGCTCGCAAGCGCGCCCGCCGCCGTTCACCGCCCCGGTGCCGATGGATGCCGCGCAGCTCACCGCCGGCGGTCCTGCACGCACAGGTGCGCGCAAGGCGGGCAGATGGCAACGATGCCGGCGGCATGGCGTAGACCGCCGGCAAGACAGAACCCGCCGCCGAAGGCCCGCCCCGCCACCTCATGGACTGGCCGGCCAGGGATGGCCGAAAAGGGTTGCGGTAGTTTTTCGACAGAAACCCGCGAACGCTGATGCCACTAGGGGAGCGGGCTCAAAAAAGTGTCGGCGGTTTGTCGGCATTTTCGCTTGCGTTTTTGTGTGTTTTTGGGGGTATTTGGCAGGGGAACGCGGGCAAGAAAAAAGGGCTTGCGGCGAACCGCAAACCCTTGATTTTTTCTGCAAATACGCACGATTGGACTCGAACCAACACGATGTTACTCACTAGAACCTGAAACTAGCGCGTCTACCAATTCCGCCACGTGCGCATCGGAATGTTGCGGGGGAATTAAACCACGGGTGCCGGATAATGGCAAGCAAAATTTTTGCCGTATGGCAATTTTTTTTGCGGCATGGCACTCCCGGCCGCGTGAAACGGGTGGGCAATCAGCCTATGCGGTAGGTGATGCGCGCCTTCTCCATGTCGTACGGAGAGACCTCGATTTTGACGCGGTCGCCGACGACGAGGCGGATGAAGCGCTTGCGCATCTTGCCGGAGATGTGGGCCAGGAATTCATGGCCGTTGGCCACCTTCACGCGGAACATGGTACCGGCGAGCACGGCGGAAACCACGCCCTCCAGCTCAATCTCGCCCTCGCCGTCGTCATCCTTGGGCTTGGGTTTGGGTGCAGCCAGGGGGGGACGGTTGGCGGGGTTGCGGCGGGGGCCGTTGTTGCTGGGTTTGCCGCCCTGGGGGCGGGGTCCGCGGTTGTTAGGAGGTTTAGGCATTCTGCTTGGTATTGTGGAGGAGCGCGCGCCCGTGGGGGCGCATGCAGGTTGAGTTTAATGCGGGGCGCGGTGATTGGCAAGTGAAAATTCACCGCCGTGCGGGCGAATTTGAAAAAATTGTGGAAAAAACACAAAAATGCGGTTGACAAAAGGGGAAAAGGGGAGTAGAGTACCCGCCCCGGGAATCCCGGACATCTGGCGCAAGCCAGTACCCCCCCTCGGAAATCAGTTAGAAAATATGAAAACGTACTCAGCCAAGGCTCAGGAAATCGAGCGCAAGTGGTATGTGATCGACGCCGCCGACAAGGTGCTCGGTCAGGTTGCCGTGCAGGCAGCCAACCTGCTGCGCGGAAAGTGCAAGACAATTTTCACCCCGCACGTGGACTGCGGTGACTATGTGGTCGTGGTGAACGCGGACAAGGTGGTGCTCTCCGGCACGAAGGAGACCACGAAGATCTACACGCGTTACACGGGCTACGTGGGCAACCAGCGCGTGACCACGCCGGCCAAGCTGCGCAAGACGCACCCGGAGCTGATCCTGGAGCACGCCATCCTGGGCATGGTGCCGCACACCCGCCAGGGCCGCTCCCAGGCATCCCGCCTGAAAGTGTACGCGGGCGCGGAGCATCCGCATGCCGCGCAGAACCCGGAAGCCGTAACCATCGCCTAACCCCATTCCAACCATGTCTACCACCCCCTACAATTCAACCGGACGCCGCAAGGAAGCCATCGCGCACGCCTGGCTCACCCCCGCGGAAGAGGGCAAGAGCGGCAACATCACCATCAACCGCCGCAGCTTTGAGGAGTACCTGCCCACGTATGCCCTGCAGAACGTGGTGCTGCAGCCCTTCTACGCCACCAACACCATGAAGAAGTACGATGTGCGCGTGGTGTGCCGCGGCGGCGGCATTCACGGGCAGACGGGCGCCATCAGCCTGGCGATTGCCCGCAGCCTTGTGATGATTGACGAGGAGTACCGCAAGCTTCTGCGCGAGCAGGGCCTGCTGACCCGCGATTCCCGCATGAAGGAGCGCAAGAAGGCCGGCCGTCCCGGCGCCCGCAAGCGCTTCCAGTTCAGCAAGCGCTGATTCAACACAATTTCCGAGATACAAGAAGGGCCATGCGTTTGCATGGCCCTTTTTTCATGGTGTGCGGCTTGAGATTGCCCTCCCGTATGGCGGCGGGCGGCGGGTGCTTGCGTTTCAACTGTGCCTCACAGCCCGTATTTGCGCAGGGCCATAATGGCAAAGGAGTCGCCCTGCGCGGCGGCTTTGCGCAACCATTTCGCTCCTTCTTCCCGGTCAACGGGTACGCCGTTCCCTTGCATGTAGCAGAGCCCCAGCATGGTCTGGGCTTGTGCCAATCCCTGGTCCACCGCCATGCGCAGCCATTTGATGCCTTCCCGCGTATCGTGCGGCACACCGTTTCCCATAAGGTACATGGAACCCAAGGTGCCTTGCGCCAGGGCATCACCCTGTTCGGCGGCCTTCTTAGTCCATTTGATGCCTTCCTGCATATCGCGCGGCACGCCTGTTCCCTCCAGGTACATACCGCCCAAATAGCTCTGGGCATCCTTGTCGCCCTTTTCGGCAGACGAACGGATGAGGCGCACGCTTTCCTCGAGATTCTTCTCAACCCCAAGCCCTTTGAAGTACGCCACTCCCAGGAGGCACTGCCCCGTGGCATCGCCGGCATCTGCCGACTTGCGGGCCCAGTGCACGTACTTCTGCATATCCGGTTCAATGCCGGGAGCTCCTGAAAAGTAAAGATTGGCCAATGCGTTCATGGAGTCTGTGTGCCCCAGTTCCGCGGCCTTGAGGAAAAGTTCCTGCGCCTTCAGGCAATCAATGCCCACGCCGCGCCCCATGTGGTAGCCTACCGCCAAAAAGTACATACCCATCCCGCTGCCTGCGTCTGCAGCCTTGCGATACCATTTGATTGCCTCCTCGTCGTTTTTCGGTTTCCCCTTGCCCGTCGTGTAGCACACCCCGACTCCCGCATAGGCATCGGGATAGCCTTGGTCCACGGCTTTCTGCAGCCATTCCACGGCTTCCTCCAAATTCGCTTCCACACCCACACCGCCATATAAGCATGAGGAGTAGGCGAACTGCCCCCCGGCATGGCCTTGTTCCGCGGCTTTGCGGTACCACCCGCAGGAAGCGGCGGGATCCATATCCACGCCAATGCCCTTTTCCAAGCAAACGCCCGTTTGGTATTGGGCCTCGGCGTTGCCCTGCCCGGCGGCTTGGAGGAAAAGTTGCGCGGCGGCGGCTTCATCCTTGGGAACGCCCCTGCCCTCCTGCAGGCAGAGCGCCAGCCTGTACTGCGCCTTGGCGTATCCCTGCGCCGCGGCCTTGCCGAAATATTCGGCGGCGGCCGCTTCATCCTTTTCCACGCCTTTGCCTTTCAGGTAGCAGAGCCCCATCCTGTACTGCGCCTTGGCATGCCCCCGGTCCGCTGCCTTGCGAAACCATTCGGCCGCCTTCCCGGTGTCTTTGTGCTTGGCGCAGCTCACGCCCTCCCTGTACTGCCCCTCGGCATCGCCGGGGCTGCATGCGGTCAGCCCCGCGAGGGACAATCCCGTCACCAGGGCGCACAGGGCGCCGCCTCTTCTCCATGCATGCCTTGTATTCATGGCGTGTTATCATTGGGGTTGGGCCTGGGCCGCCTTCCTTGCCGCTTTTTTGGCTTTGAGCCTTTCCTTTTCCGCCTTCAGCAGCTTGATGCATTCCAATCGGTCCTCTTCCGGAGCACCGATTGCCACCTCGCGATTCATCAAAATGTCCATAGCCGTTGTGCCGTCTTTCAACTTGTAGTTGATTTTGGCTTTCGCCTTGAGGAGAACCTTGACCGCCTCGGGATTCCGCAACAGGCATGCCACCATGAGCGGAGTCATATCCAGCTTGCCTGGGGCGTTCACATTTGCGCCGGCATCTATCAGCAGCTGCATGCAGTCAACATTCTGGCTGACGATAGCCTGAAACAAGGGTGCGTTGCCATTTGTTCCCGTTGCATTGACATCCGCCCCCATAGCTATCAGCGAGCGCACGTACTTTGCCCGCGGCACGGCGGCGGGGCGGCCATGGCACATCCAGAGCACTTCTGCAATGACAGGGAAGTCCCTCACCGTCTCCAGCCCGTCCTCCGCCAATTTGAAATGATCGATGACCTTCCACGCCTCGGCACCGCTAACGCAATTATAGCGTATCAGCTGATCTTCAATGTCGGATAGGCTCATTTCCGGCTTGGCGGGAGTTGATTTTTCTGTTGCGGCGGGCTTGTCTTGCGCCTCGCCGTCTTGGGAGGCAGCCGGGGCGGGGGCAAGGCAGGCGGCGAGGGAGATGATGCCGAGGAGCATCCACGCATGGCGGGGCAGCCTGAGGGAGACTGCTGACTTGGTGTTGTTGGAATGAATCATATTGTTTGTTTTGGGTTATGGGTTGATAGCGGTTAAGGGGCTTGGCCTATGACCAGGCGGAACATCAGGATGAGGCCGCCCAGCACGGCCGCCATGGCGGCCAGCAGGAAGAGCAGCGCCACCCACCACGGGCGTTCCTTTTCCATGGTGCTCATTGCGGTAGGTTTCGGTTGTGCACGCGTGCCACCTCATCCGCAATGGCGGTGAGCATGCCGCGCTTGTTCAAGATGTCTATCCAGGCGTACTGGCCGTTCACGTTGAACTCCAGGAAGTGCAGCGTGCCGTCAGCCGTGCGCAGGAAATCCAGACGGGAGAAGGTGAAGCCGGTCTCCGCCATCATGGCGCGCACACGCGCCGCCTCGTCGGCGGAAAGCTCGCAGGGCGTCCATTCCCCCTTGCCTTCCGAGGTGGGCATGCGGCAATCCATGCCCTGCATGCCCTCGCGGCTGTATTCGGAGGCGAACAGCTTGCCGTTGATGTAGGCCACGGTGACATCCGAGACGGCGTCCACCGCCTGCTGCAGGAACCACGGGAACTCTAGGTCGATGCGGGCGGGGTCGACCCTGGAGACGTTGAAGAGGCGCCCGTTTCCCACGCTGAGCCCGGTGTTGCACTTGCAGACGAGCTGCTTGCCGATTTGAGGTGTGGCCTTGTGGAGCATCTGCCACGCCGGCACGGGGAAGTAGTTGGCAGCGAGGCGCATCTGGCGCATCTTCTTCCACACGCCGCTGGGGGAGGGATGGATGAGCGCCAGCTTGCCCGCACCGTACGCCAGGTCCTTGATGCCGGACCATATCTCCATGACCTCCTCGCGCAGCCAGTTTTCCGGGCTGCCGAGGGCGGGTACATCGATGGTCATAGGGTTGAACACGACTTTGCGCTCGTACACGGCTCCCACGCGGGCCTCCGTGCACACGCGCCCCAGCGGGTCGCTAATTTCATAGCCGTCCGCGTGGATATTCCACATGTACTCCTTCCACAGGTCGATGTTGAGACGGAACACCTCTGCATGGCGCGTCAGGTGCGGCATCAGGATATCGGTGGTCACATCCCCGCTGTTGGTGAGCAAAAGTATCATGGCTGCAGGGTAGAAAAGAAAAAGGCTGCTGTTTCATGGTGGAAACAGCAGCCTGAGAGCATGTGATTCAGCAAAGCATCGTGTCGTCCACCTGGGCAGGGCCCTGCATTCCAGGGGGATAGCTCCATGTGCCCGAAGTTATGGACACAGCATCATCCTCATTGTTCAGGTTCACGGAACCCTGGTTTTCCCAGTTGTAGATGGCGGCGGGAGCCTGCGGCTGCTGCGCGGGGGTCTCCGGGGCCATGGCCACCATGAATGGTGTCAGCATTGCGGTTGTGATAATCATTGTTGTGTCTTTTTGGTTAGAACATCCGCGGCCGGGTGGCAGAATTGCCTGTCCACCGTCGGCGGATAGCTATAATGTATCGCAAGGGTTATACCTAGTCAAGCGCAAAAGCGATTTTTCTTCACTTTTTTGCGTTCTAATATCGATTTTGGTGATTTTTCAGCGAATTTTATCGCAAAACGCCCCGCTCGGCGGACAGCCGGGCGGGGCGGGTAAGGGGGGGGATGGGAATTTCCTCAGCCGTTGAGCTGTGCGAGGGCTTCCTCTGCGAGGAGCTTGCAGCCGCGGAGGTCCAGCTTGCCGGTGGGGAGCATGGGGATGCTTTCCACGGGGACGATGTACTTGGGGGCCCAGAGGTTGGGGATGTTGGCGGCCATGAGCTTGGCGCGGATATCGCCGAGGATGGCCTTTTCCTCGGAGCTGCGCTGGTGCTCCGGCAGGGTGGAGAGCAGGACGAGGGCCTCGCCCTTCTGGGCGTCCGCCACGCCGGTGACGGCCACCTGCACGCCGTCGGATTCCACATCCAGCTGGAGGGCGTCCACGATGGCCTGTTCCACGCTCTCGTGGGGGACCATCTCGCCGCCCACTTTGGAGAAGCGTGCGAGCCTGCCGCCGAGTGTGATGAAGCCGTTGAGGTCCAGCTTGCCGATGTCTCCGGTCTTGAACCAGCCGTCGCGGAAGATGTCTCGGTTGAGCTCCGGGCGGCCGATGTACCCGCCGAAGATGTTGGCGCCCTTGATCCAGAGCATGCCCTGCTCGGTGAGCGGGAGCTCGTGGGATTCATCGTCCACATCGGTGATGCGCACGGCGATGCCGGGAAGGACGGCGCCGATGCTGCGCTTGACCAGCCCCGGCACGTAGAAGGCGGAGCCGGGCAGCGGCGGCGCGTCCGGCACGTTGACGGCGCACACGGGGGCGGCCTCGGTGAGGCCGTAGCCCTCCAGCAGGGTCACGCCGCAGCGCTTCTTGAACTCGTCCTCCAGTGCGGGCTGCAGCTTCTCCGCGCCCACGATGAAGTGGCGGACGGAGCGGAAGGTGGTGTCGTCCGCGCGGCGAAGCATGGCGCGCGCAAAGGTGGGCGTGGCGCACATGAGGGTGAGCTTGTAGCGCTTCACCAAATCGCAGAGGCTGCGTGCCTCCGTGGGGCTGGGGAAGGCGCAGGTGCCGAATCCCGTGAGCAGGGGCAGCATGGTGGTGATGGTGAGGCCGAAGCTGTGGAACACGGGCAGGCTGGCCAGGAATTTCTCGTCGTCCCCCAGCTCGAAGCGCGCGAGGCACTGCGCGGAGTTGGCCAGGATCATGCGGTGGGTGAGGGCCACGCCCTTGGGTTCCCCGGAGGAGCCGCTGGTGAAGAGCAGCACCGCCTCGTCGTCGTTCTTGCGGGCATCCGTGTTGAACATGCGGCAGATGAGCGCGGCGGGCGCGGCTTTGGCCAGCAGCACGTTGCGCACCACGGAGGCCTTGCTCAGCCCGTGCAGCAGGGTTTCCACGAACACCAGGCGCTCCTCCGGGGGCCAGGGGAAGGAGGGCAGCTTCTGGCGGAATTTGGCGGCGGTGATGAAGTGCTCCACGCCGGATTGGCGCACGGTGCTCTCGAAGGAGGACTTGGTGGAGGCGTAGTTCACCATCACGGGGGTGATGCCGGAGAGCAGGCAGGCCACGGTGGCGATGGTGCAGCCGGGCCCCGGCGGCAGGATGACGCCCAGGCGCTTCTCATGCGGGAACTGCGCGCTGAGCCAGCGGGACACCGTCATGGCCACGCCCAGCAGCTTGTAGAACGGCAGGCTGGTGTGCGTCAGGCCATCGATGACCTCCGCCTTGGGGTGCGCCTTCATGGATTTCACCAGCGTGGTGGCCAGGGAGGCGGAGAGCAGCGGGTGCGCAGAGAAGAGCTCCTGCCCCTTCTGCAGCCACGCGGCCAGCAGGCGCTCCCCGGTCTGCGGGCCGGGCGCCAGCTGCGGCATGATGCAGAACTCCTCGCGGTACTCGCCCTCGTCGGGCGCGTCGCGGTACAGCGTGCGGATGTCGTTGCCGTAGTACGCCAGGAACAGCGGAATGGGGGAGATGTGCAGGCTGCCCACCGTGGAGAGGAACGGGGAGGGCACATCCGCAATGCAGCCGCGGGTCTTGGCCACGTGGCCGGGCAGGAACACCACGCTGCGGCCTTTGGCCATCTCGTTGCGTATCTGCTCTCGCACGGCGCGCGGCGTGGTCTTGCGGAAATCGAAGTACACGATGTCCCCGCCCTTGCGCTTCAGGAAATCCATGATGCTTTCCGCCGGCGGATATGTGGGGTCAACCAAGTATGAGACCTTGCCGCCCAGCAGGTGGTGCAGGGCCTTGCCTGCATCAATGCTCAGGCGGTTCGGCATGTAGAAGCCGGGATGGATGATGTTCTCCTGTCCGGTGACGTTGAAGGTGGCCATAACGGGTGGGGGATTCGTTCAGGCGGCGGGCTCTCCCCGCGTGCGCCGCAGGCATTGTACCACAGAGTGCGCGCCATTGCCAGCGCAATCGCGCCGCGCTATTTTCCCTTGGGCTGCTCTTTCTGGGGCTGGGGCTTGGGTTTGAGGGGGACGACGTGGAAGGGCTCCGGCTTGGCGCGCTGGAACTTGGGGTTCATGGAGGCGATCTGCTCGTTGCTCACCGTGAAGGTGAACGTGCCGCCCTTCGCGGCGTCCTTGGCATCCAGGATGTGGTCGAACACGCAGACGGGGTGGTTGCCCGGCGTCTCCGGCATCACGAAGAGGCCGATGCCCAGCGTGGGGTGCTGCATGCCCGCATTGTCCTTTATGGTGTATGAGATGGTGTTCTGGCCGCGGCGCAGGCCGCCCGCTATGGTGTCGGCCCGGCGCTCGTCGTAGAACTCGTGCATGGAGACGCCGTTGATACGCATCTCGATCTCGCGGCCGGGGGCGTCCACAAACACCTTGCCGATGAGCTGGGGCGCGCCGCAGCGCGGCGGGATGGCGGGCAGCTTGTCGTACGGGTGGAAGCCGTCCTGCTCCTGCAGCACGGAGAGGTCCTGCGCGTGGAGGCGCTTCTTCACATCCGGCAGCTGGGAGAGGTTGAAGAAGCGGGTCTGGTCCAGCTTCCACTTGCCGCCCTCGAAGATGAGCTCCACGACCATGGCGTTTTCCGCGAGCTTGCCCTTCTCGCCGAGCTGGAGCTTGCCGATGAAGGTGCAGGCCATGGAGCGGTTGCCGCAGCCGGCGATGGAGCCCACGTAGGCGAAGTGCTCCAGCTGCGGGGGCTGAGGCTGCTTGCTGAAGAAGTCCTTGGGGAACTGCTTGCGCTCGGAGACCACCATGTTGCGGATTTTGTTCTGTCGTGCGGCGGAGGTGCTGCCGGCCCAGGCCTGCTCGTCCGCGCGCATCATGGCCAGGCGCCAGGTGTTGTAGACGGTTTCCGCGATCTCCCTGGCCTTCTGCTGGTTGGGCACCACGTAGGCGGGCGCGGGTGCGGCCTCCTGCGGCAGGGAGAGTTCGCGCGGGGCGGGGATGGGCGCGCCCTGGGTGTGTGTGCGTGCGGGCTGCTGCGCCCATGCGCACGCAGCGGCCGCCAACGTTCCAATAACCGGGAAAATTGCTCTCATGGCTTCCCGCATGATACATCAGGCTTGCCTTTGTGGCAAGAAAATTGCATACTGGTGCCTGAACCCAAGCCATGCCGGAGCAACCCACAGCGCAGGACGACGAGCCGGATTTCTTCCAGCAGGTGCTGGAGGAGGCACCCTCCTTCACCTGGAAGCGCTTCCTGGACGGCACCGAGCTGCGCTGCCTCATGATAGCGCCGGACGACCACACGCCGGACGCCGCGGCCCCGGCCGTGGTGTTCTACTACGGCGGCATGTGGGCGCTGGAATACTCCACGGAGTTCATCTCCTGGGCCGTCCACCTTTCCGACCGCGGCATCGTCTGCCTCATCCCGGAGTACCGCACCCGCGCGCGCTACGACGTGAAGGCGGGCGACATCATCGGCGATGGCCTGGACATCTGGAAGTGGGTGCACCACAACGCCGGCAACCTGGGCATCGACCGCGGGCGCATCACGCTGGCCGGCACGGATGCGGGCGGCCTGATGGCGCTCAACGCAGCCATGCAGCCCTTCGTGTACAAGAAGAAGTGGTATGAGTTCGGCAAGCGCAGCGTGCCGCCGCTGCAGCCCGCCTGCGTGGCCATCTTCCGCGGCATAGTGGACGTGACCGCGCCGGAGGCGCGCGTGCTCAACATCCCCGCGGAGGTGCCGGATCCGCAGAGCGTGAACCCGAGCTCCCTGCTGCGCGAGCAGCTGCCCGCGCTCTTCTGCGCGCACGGCATGATGGACCCCCTGCTGGACTTCGAGATGCGCCAGTGGTTCTGCGGGCAATGGGAATCCCGCGGCAACATCGCGGAATGCATGCTCTGCCCCAACGGCGACCACACCCTCACCCACTTCGAGGTCAACCCCACCGTCTTCGAGCAAGTCCTCCTCGCTTGGGAGGCTTTCATGGTGGACATCGGCATCTGGCCGAAATCAGAGGTCAAGATCGACGCCCTGATGGGCTGACCCGGCGCACGGCGCGGGCGGCTTGACACACCGCCGCGCGGGTGGTACCCTCACAGGCAAAGCCAAGGAGACGACCATGGGATTATTCGACAACATTTTGGGCTCCCTGATGGGGGGCAAGGTGGGTGACATCCTGCGCGCGGACTGCCCCGGGGATGTGCTGCCGGCGCTGGAGAAGCTGCTGGCGGATTCCGATGCGGTGAAAACCATCACCGCGTACGTGCAGGACTGCATGGCGGGTGCCGCGGATTTGTCCGTGAAGGAAATCATGCAGCTGCCCTTCAAGCAGGCGGTGGCGGACCTTATAAAATCCAACCCGCAGCTGGCGGAGCATCTGGTGGCCACCGCCAAGAACAAGCTCGGCCTGTAAATAAAAAGCCCGTTCGGCAAAATG
>JAUNNT010000025.1 GCA_030531305.1 Akkermansia sp. | reverse complement strand
GGCGGCTGACGGGCTGGAGGACGAGCAGACCACGCACGCCTCCACGACGCGCAACCTGCCGCTGCTGGCGCGCTGGAACGGCGCGGTGGTGCCCACCCTGCCCTTGCGGCTCGCCATGGAGCGGCACGGCGTTTCCTGCGACGACATTCAGGTAGAGATGGGGCGGCAGATACGCATCGGCAACGCCACCCTGCCGCTGGACATGCAGGGCTGCACCGAGCTGCACGGCGAATGCGCGCAGAAAATTTCCCTTCCCGATTTGCTACAAGATAAAATTCCCCTGGCGGAGAGCAAGTGCGTGGTGGTGTGCCAGTCCGCTCCCGCCACCACAGAGGAACAGATGCAGGCCCTTTCCGGCGCTGACGAAAACCGCGCGCGCGCCCTGGCGTGCGTGCTGGCGGAGCTGCTGGCGCCGCCTGCACCCGCCATGGCGGACGCGCATGCGCTCACCCTGCGAGCCTACCCCTACCCGCGCGATTTGAACACGGCGGTGTGGAGCGCGTACCTGCTGCTGGCGTGCATGGCGGGGATGGCGTTCATGCGGCGGCGCTGGCGGTGCATTGCGGTGGCGCTCCTGCTGCTGCCGCTGGCGTACGCGGCGTACCGCCTGGCATACGGCGGGCTGTACCTGGAACTCAGCCGCTTCCTGGCGGCGTGGGCGGCCATGCTCATCACCGCGGCGCTGCCCATGCCCAAACGCGGCGGGGCCGATAAAAATCCCGTTCCGTAAAGGCGGAACGGGATTTGAAATTGCCGGAGTGCGGCGCGGGAATCAGAACGGCGTGTCGTCGTCCAAATCCGGGGCGGGCGCCGCTGCGGGCTTGCCGAGGTAGTCCGGCAGCTCCACGCCCACGCTCTGCGCCAGCTCATGCAGCGGCAGCGTGCCCGTGACCAGGTTCTGCACAAAGCCGCCCACGGAGCCGCTCTTGGAATCCCCGCCGCCCATGACCACCACCTTGTCGAAGGAGAGGTTGCGGATGGCAGACGCCTGGGTTTCCACAATCTTGGGAAGCTGTTCCGTGACGAGGAGGCCGGAGGCGGACTTGGCGTCCCCCGCGGCATCCACGATGAGCTTGAAGCCCTTGGCCTTGGCCTCCAATGCGGCCTGAATGGCGGATGCCTGGCCGCGGCCCACCATCTCCAGGCCCTGGCTCTCCGCGTTCTTCTGCAGCAGCAGGGCGTCCGCCTGGCCCTTGGCCAGGCGCGTGGCGGCGGTACCCTCCGCCTCCTTGGCGATGACGAGTGCATCCGCCTTGCCCTGCTCCTCCTTCACGCGGACGGCGGCGGCGGCTTCCGCGGCAATCTCCATCTTGCGCTTCTCGATTTCCGCCTTCACGATTTCATCCGCGGTGCGGGTGGCGCGCTCCAGTTCGGCGCGCTTCATTTCGGCCTCCCGGTTGGCGATGTAACCTGCGGCCTCCGCCTGTGCGGCCTGCTCGCGCTCGGCCACCACGGCGATACGCTGGGCCTCCGCCTGGCGCACCTTGAGCTTGGCGTTGGAATCCGCCACCTTCATCTGGGCCTCGTTGTTGCCCTCCACGGCGGCGGCGTTGGCCATGGCCACCTGCACGGTCTGCTCGCGCAGGGCCTCCGCCTTGCCGATCTCGCCGCGGCGGGTTTCCTCCGCCACCTTGATCATGGCGTCGTTGATGGCGCGGGCGGCGGCCTCCTGGCCGAGGGCGGCGATGTATCCGGAGGCGTCACGGATATCCGTGATGTTGGCGTTGATGAGGTAGAGGCCCACCTTGTGGAGCTCCACGTCCACGCCGCCGGTGATGCCCTTGATGAGCTTCTCGCGGTCCGCGTTGATTTCCTCAATGGTGAGGGAGGCGATGACCACGCGCATCTGGCCCATGATGATTTCCGAGGCGAGGTCACGTATGTCTTCCCGCGTGCGGCCCAGCAGGCGACTAGCGGCGTTCTGCATGATTTCCGGCTGCGTGCTGATGCCCACGATGAACGAGGAGGGCACATCCACGCGGATGTTCTGGCTGGAGAGCGCGCCCTTCAGCGGCACGTCGATGTTGATGGGGTTCAAATCCATGAGCGCGTAGCTCTGGATCATGGGCACAATGAACGTGGCGCCGCCGTGGATGCACTTGGCGGAACGCCCCGCGCCCACGTTGCCGTACACGATGAGAATCTTGTCCGACGGGCATTTCTTGTACCGGCTGAACAGCCACGCGATGGTGCCCAGCAGGAACACGACCAGGATGACGATGGCGACGACCTGCGAGGCGTTGACGCCCGCAGACGCGATTACATGGGGTATGGTTGATGTCATGGTGATTTCAGGGTTAAGGGAAGGGATTGTTGATTAGAGGGGGCGCACGGTGACGAGATAGGTGGTGGCCTTCACCACCTCCACGCGGGTCTGCGCGGGCAGCGGGGTGTCCCCCTCCTGCACGGCGGCAATGGTGAGCAGCTGGCTGGGGTGCGCTATCTGCACCTGCCCGCCCGGCTCCCCATGCGGCGGAACGGTCACGTACACCGTGCCCGTGAGCCCCACCAGGGAATCATGCTTCAGCGTGCCGTCAGACTTCAGGCTGTAGATGAGCTTCATCATGCCCGCCACGATGACGAACATGACCGCGCCCACGCCGAGGCCCACCAGAACCGCCACCAGCACGCTGGGGTTGGTCTGGATGCTCACGAAACCGCCCCAGCCGAAACCCAGCAGGAAGCCGATGAGCGCGCGCACGGAGAAGAACCCCGTGTCGCCGTTGCCCACGTCCGCATCGGAACCCACATCGCCGTCCGTGTCCGCATCCGCAAACAAGGAGATGACGAACAGGCCCAGCGCAAGCAGCGTGGCCACCCACGCGATGGCGCAGAAGATGCCGCGCGGCGTGGTGAAGTCCGGCATCAGGTCTCCCGCCTTCAGCAGGGCGGAAATGCCGTTGAGGATGTTCAAAAGGGTATCCATAGTCTTACCGCGAGTATAGCGCAGGCGGGGCTGCGCGGTCAATGAGAAAAGCCCCCTCTTTGCGCGCCTTCCCTGTCATTATTTTTCACCGCGCGTGAAATTTGCCTTGCATCCGCCGGATTTGGTGCTATCATTCCTGCACCTTGTCGGTCGATTGCCGCAGCCACGAAAATCAACCACTAAACAAGATCAAGCATTATGAGCGATATCAATGTCAATGACTTCAAGGTCAACGAGAAGGACTCCGGTTCCACCGGCTTCCAGGTGGCGGTGCTCACCAAGCGCATTGCCCACCTCACCGAGCACCTGGCCGAACACAAGCACGACCACGCATCCCGCCGCGGCCTGCTGATGATGGTGGCCAAGCGCCGCAAGCTGCTGGACTACGCCAAGCGCACCGCGCCGGAGCTCTACAAGGACCTGCTCAACCGCCTTTCCCTGCGCCACTAAGCAAGGGACGGCGGCTGGAAGAAGCCATCAACAAATCTCAATCCCATACAGCAAAGCCCGCAGGAGTTTCCCTGCGGGCTTTCCTTGTACGATTTTCAAAGGGCGGCAATCAAGAGCGGCGGCGAATGGCAATACTCTCCTGCTGGCCGCGCTGGATAAGCTCGTTTCGCTTCTGCTCCGCTATGAGCATGGGATTGTAGCGGCCCTTGGAGAACACGGGCACAATGATGCCTTCCTCTCGCCCTATGCAGTACAGCACCTTGGCGAGTGCCAGATAGACGAAATCATCAAAGAATTTGTTGATTTGCCCCGCCGATAGGTAGAAGTGCGCTATATCTCCGTAAAACTTGCAGGTGAACAACACTGCGACAGTAAACATCGGCGTGCCCCTGTAGGCTCGGCACACGCGGACAATGAGAAAGGCTCCATACAGGAATGTGATAGTGATGAGGGCAAGGCCCACCATACCGGTTCGGTGGACGGCCAATATGGGTCCGTTGTGCCATGTGCCGGTGTAGGCGAAGTCCTCTTGGTCACCGAAAGTGGTGGAACCGCGCATCAGCGACACGTTGTAGCGGTTCAAATCCGCCACGGCCTGGCCGAAGCCATCCCCCCAGACGTAGTCCTTAATGTAGCCGGTACGCGGATCCAGCGCCCAGCGCCACATCACCTTGCGCCACTCCGAAGAATGCTCGGTATCCCCCCGGATATCATCCCTGATTTGCACACCCGGGAAGATGGAAAGCGTTCTCTGCATACCGTAGGGGAAGTACTCCTCCACCACCTTTTCCTCACTCAGGTACAACAGGGAGCCGTACGCCACAATGCCGAGGAAGATAACGTACGCCAGCTCACGCTTGATATAGCAGAGGGCCAAACACTCTGTCCCGAACATCACCAGCTTTTCTCGCCACCCGGATATAACAACGGACGCGCAGCAAAACAACATGATGGCGAGATATTTCGGAGAAGCTATGATTTTAAGGAATGGCTTCTTGCTGAATGCTATAAGGAACACCACCACGCCAAGCCCGGAAAACATCGCGAAGCGGGTGTTCCCCACCTCCTCTCCCAAACTGCCTTCAGACACCAAGCCGAACAGCCCGGACACAGCCACGAACGCAGTGGCACCCACCACCAGGTACATGGTCTTCCGCAGCACACCGTACAGAGCATCGTATGAACAGGGAATACAGCTCAGCGTCACGTAGTAGACAACCGCCAACACGCACCATATGTACTCCTTGCCGCCAACGTACTCAGCCTCGATGCCAAGTTCGTTGATGGACACCGGATGCCAATAGAACGTAAGCACATAGTACAGGAACACTGCCAGCACAATAGCATCCAAGGCGGGAAGCGTGCGCCACTTGAATTGCACGTAGCCCATAATCCACATCAAGGCCCAGTACGTCAGCACGAACCCGGCGACAAGGAAGCCGGCCGGCAACCTGTTCAGTATACCCAGCGGCAGGAAGGGAACCACCGGAGGCAGGAGGTAAAGGAGAATCCATGCGCGCCGGCCAAGGACCACCATGAAAATGACCCCCACAATGCCGGCAACCATGAAGACAGAGACATTCTTGTCTTCTGCGGCGTATGAGCCGATCAGGATGCAGAGCAGCACCAGGACAATGGCAACGATGACGTTTCTGATGGCAATGGCATTCATGGGCTTGGCAAGTGAGGCATATCAATCATCGCTTACAGGGCGGATGGGATTTCCCTGCCCAGATCCGACGCGGGGCGGCCCTTGCCGTCACCCGCAATGCGCTCCAACAGCACATCACGGTACGTCATCCCCCCCGGGATAAGCGGTAGTACGTGCACATCATGCGGCACCATGACATCCAGCACATACGCCTCCCCGGCCTCCAGCATGCGCGCAATGGCGGCGGGAAGAGCCGCGGGGTCCGTCACGCGCTCGCACTTGATGCCGAACCCGGCGCACAGGACGGGGAAATTCGGATACAACAGCTCCTCCGTCTTGTGGGTGGGATCGTATTCCCTGGAGGGATCCGCCAGGAAAGTGTTGGCGCGGTTGGAATCATACTTGACGTCCTCCCACTGCACCACCATTCCCAGGTGCTGGTTGTCCAGGATGATGCACTTGATGGGCATGTGCTCCGTGTAGATGGTGGCGAGCTCCTGCACGTTCATGAGGAAGGAGCCGTCGCCGTCAATGTTGACCACCGTCTTCTCCGGGCAGGCAAGGTGGGCGCCCATGGCGGCGGGCAGGCCGTACCCCATGGAACCCAGCCCGCCGGAGGTGGAAAGGCGGCGCGGTTCCTCAAACTTGTAGAACTGTGCGGTGAACATCTGGTGCTGGCCGACGCCGGTGCAAATGATGGCATCCGCGTCCTTGAGCTGGCGGTAGAGCTCCTCCACCACCAGCTGCGGCACAATCTCCTCCCGGCGCCTTTCATAGGTCAAGGGGTAGCGCTCCCTCCACGTTTCAACCATGCCGAACCAAGCGGGGCGGTTCTCCAAGGCGTACGGGCGGGGCTTGATCCCCTGCTCTTCCAGTCTCCTGTTCCAATGGGAGAGCGCCTGCAGGGCGTCCGCGCGGATCTCCATGTCCACGCGCTTGTTCTTGCCAAGCTCCACGGCATCGAAATCCACGTGGATAATGCGGGCGTGAGGGCAGAAACCGTGGACGGCCCCGGTCACGCGGTCGTCAAAGCGCACGCCGATGGCGAGCACAAGGTCCGCCTCGTTCACGGTGTTGTTGGCGCACACGGAGCCGTGCATGCCCAGCATGCGCAGGGCGAGCGGGTGGGAATCCGGCATGGCGCCGATTCCCATAAGCGTGGTTGCGACGGGAATCTGGGTGCGCTCCGCGAATTCGCGCAGCGCATCCGCCGCGCCGGCAATCACCACGCCGCCACCCGCATAGATGGCGGGGCGCTGCGCCGCCATGATGAGCGGCAGCGCCTTGTCCAAATCCGCCACAGGCAACGGGATTTCCGGATTGTACCCGGGAAGGTCCATTGCCACGTCGAAATCCGGCTCGAACTCCGCTTCCTGGACGTTCTTGGGAACATCAATCAACACGGGGCCGGGACGCCCCGTGCGCGCCAGGTAAAAGGCCTCCTTGACAATGCGCGGAATATCCTCCACGCGCGTGATCATGTAGCTGTGCTTGACCAGCGGCGCCGTCATGCCGAACACATCCGTCTCCTGAAAGGCGGAAGTGCCGATCATGCTGCATCCCACCTGGGCGGTGATGGCCACCATGGGCACGGAATCCATGCAGGCATCCGCTATGGGGGTGACCATATTGGTTGCGCCGGGGCCGGAAGTGGACATGCAAACGCCCACCCTGCCGGAAACGCGGCCGTAGCCCTCCGCGGCAAAGGCGCCGCCCTGCTCGTGGCGCGGCAGGATGGTGTGGATGGAGCGCTCATGGCTCAGGGCCTGCTGCATGGGCAGGCTGGCTCCGCCGGGATAGGCGAAGACCACATCCACGCCCTCGTGCACCAGGCAACGCACCAGAGCCTGCGCGCCTGTCATCCTCTTTTCTTCATTCAGTTCGGTCATGTGTTTTGCATCGTGGGCCATCTCGCCCGGGTATTGTATCAAACAGCCCGGGAGTAGGGAAGACTTTTATAAGGCATGCGGGGAAAAAACGCCGCCGCCCGCTACAACCTGCCCTGCGCGGCCTCCGGGATATCAACGGCCTTGCGCACAATATGCACGGGAGTGCCGACTGCGACAAGCAGGGCGAGCTCGTTCAAATCCGCCTGCGCCATGAGAAAGCCTTGGGCAGCGGCCTTTGGCTCCGCGGCAAGAACCATTCCGTTGGACAGGGCAAGGCGGCGGTTAGCGCAAACCATGAGCGGGGACCATGCCGACACCTTGCCTCCATCCACATACCCCTCCCGCAGCGAAACGGTTGCATCCCCGTCAGCCGCCTGCCCGACGGCAAAATTCTGCCCCACGCCCGTGATATCATAGGATGAGACCAGCACCTCTCCATCCCAGACGGCAACCTCGCGCCTGGGAATATTGATTTCCACCCGCAGCCTCATGGGAACGTACACCAGCCTCTGCCCCACATGGATGGCTGCGGGATCCACAATGCCGTTAAGCAGCATGAGCAGTTCATGGGGGCAGCGCAGGGCGGAGGCAATCTTGGTCAAATGGTCACCCCTGCGCACCGTGTACACGGCAGCGGCGGGATGGCGGAGGGAAAGGTAGGCCGGGGCGTTGACGGAGCCCACAAGCCGCCGCGCCTCGCGCCCGGCAATTCCCTCCCGGTTCACCAGGGGGAGGAGCAGGCGCACAGCCTCTTCCGGCCTGCGTTCCTTGATGAGCTGGCGGGCCTGCTCTATCTCCGCGGGGCGGCGGGGCCAAAGGGAATAGCGTTCCGCCGCATCCGCGCACAAGGTGCTAGATAAGGCCGCGGCGGCGAAAATCAAATGCGTTGATTTCATGGGACTGTTGAATCATTTCCATCATGAAGCGCAGCAGGGATGCCTCCCACGCGTCATCCACGCCCCGTATCACGGCACGGTAGCTGTCACCGGATGCCAGGGCCTCCTTCACCACCCGGTCCGCCACCTCGCGCGAATCATCGTGCACGGTTTCCACCAGCACCTCCGAGCGGCTGAAACAAAAGCCGTACTTGAACACGGCGCTCCCGCCATGGGCGCGCAGCCACTCCACCACCTCCGCCGCACCGGGGGAGAACCCCTCCATCTCCACGGCATCCATGGGGACGGGGCGCACAATGCGCGGGCGGTGCGACTCCACCCACCCGGAGCGCACGCGGGTCACGCCGACTTCATCCATGGGCTCCGTTACCAACCGGTAGTTGAAACGGGTCTCCCCGAACGTGTCGATACGCCGGTCAGGCACATACAGCACCTCCGTGTTGGCTATGGCGTATGGTATGTTCCCGGTGTACATATGGCCTTTTCACGGGAAAAGGGCGGCCCCGCCTCAATTGGCGGAACCGCCCGGTGAAAACGGTTGCGGGGCAGCTCAGGCCTTGTGCTGCTCAATATACTCAACCACCTCCTTGACGGATTTGAGCTTCTCCGTGTCCTCGTCCGGGACTTCGATGGAGAACTTGTCCTCAAAGGCCATGACGAGTTCCACGATGTCGAGGGAGTCCGCGCCGAGATCCTCGATGAATTTGGCGTCCGAAGTCACCTTTTCCGGCTCGACGCTAAGCTGGGTGGCGATAATTTCCTTTACTTGAGATTCAATGGTGTCTGACATATGGTTGATGTGACAGTTGATGTACCGTCATTCTACCCGCTTTCTCCACGGCGTGCAACAAAAATCTGCCGCCCGGGCGGAAAAAACTACCATGGCCGATCAGCCGCCAGCGCAATTCCGCGCAAAGTCAAGTGCTCGTCCACGGCATCCAGCTCCCGCACGCGCGATGCCGCATGGCGCGAGTCTCCCCCCGTGGCAATGAAAAACGGCCTCTCACCCAGCTCGGTCTCTATCTCGCGCATGGTATTCCGCAGCATACCCTCAAAGGAGAGTTCAACTCCCGCCTGCATGGCTTCCACGGTGGTTCCACCAATGCAGCGGGATGAGACACCGGCGGCCCGGACACGGGGCAGGAGCGAGGTTTGCGCGTGCAGGGCATCCGCCGTCATCTGCCGCCCGGGGGCAATAACGCCACCCAGGAAGCGCGGCCCGCGGTCCACCACGTCAAAGGTCACGGCCGTGCCCATATCCACCGCCACCACGGGGAACCGCCCGTATTCCGCAGCCGCCAGCGCGTTGGCCACGCGGTCCGCGCCGAGCGTGGCCGCGCCGGCATACCCGTGAAACATGGGGCCACCCAGTGCCGCATTGACCCAGCGGAGCGGCCTGCCGGCAAAGGAGGAAGCCAGCACCGCGCGGGAGCCTTCCACCACGGAGCTGATGCACACCCGCCCGAAGCGCCAGCCGGAAAGCAGCCCGGCGACGGAGTCCTCCGCCAAATCGCGGGTGGGCAGGCAACGCACCTCTCCGGCGGGGTGGAGTTGTCCCCCGACGCCCAGGGCGAACTTGGTGCGGGTGTTGGAGTTGTCCACCAGCAAAACCGGGAGCTCCTCTTGCATCTGGCGGGGTGTGTTGATTCTCATATACAAAACAGGCTCCGGCCTGTTCAAGACCGGAGCCGGGCAAGGGCCATGCGCGCCTAGGGACCCACCGTGCTCGGGCGGCCTTCCCAAATGGAGCGCCGCGGCACATAGATGATATCGCCGGGGTATATCACAATGGCGCGGTCCTTGGCACTGAAATAGTCATACTTGCGGGTCACGCCCTTGCGGGTGATCTGGATGTAGCGGGAGCCGAAATCAGAGATGTCGCCGCAATCCAGCAGGGCTTCCACCAGGGTCATGCCCTCACGGTACGGCAGGTTCTTCTTGGAACCCACATACCCGGTCACCTGAACATAGCGGCGGTCAAGCTCGGCCTGCTGCTCCGCTGCGCCCAGGGTCACCTGCACAATGGGGTCCTTGTATATCTTCTGGGCAATGTACTGGCTGCGGATGGTGTTTTCGATGTCACGGGCCGTCTTCCCCAGTACGGATGTGCGGCCGTTGATGTAGGGGAGCTGGATGGTGCCGTCGCCGCGGTTCACCGTGTAGCGGCCGTTCACATTGCCGGCATCCTCGCTGGGGATGTTCTTGAACGTGATGTTGACGGCGCCGCCCTTGACGGCACGGGGTTCGGAGGCCTCGTTCTGCGCCACGGCCTGCGTGGCCAGGGCGAGGGAAACGAGAAGTCCCGCCAGTAAAGTGTATATCCTGTTCATGGTGTCTCTTGGTATGCGGTTTTAGTAGAGGTCGCCGGACTCCTCGGAAGAAGTGCCCTTCTGCTCAGCCTTTGAGGCGGTGAATTGACTGTCTTCCCCGGATTGCGTTTCCGCCCCCTTGGCGCGGGTGGCGGCCGCAAGCCCGGGCGTCACGGGTTCCTTGCGCTTGCGGTCACTGCTGTAGTAGGAGTAGTAGGTGGTGTAGTACTGGTACTGCGTGTCTCCACTGATGTCCACGTTGTTCATGATGAGCCCCATCACCTGCCCGCCTGCGTTCTGGATGAGGAACTTGGTGCGCAGAAGGGCCTTCAGCGGCATCTTGCGCGGCTGCAGCACCAGCAGGGAGGCATCCGCCTTGCTCACCAGCAGGGAGGCGTCACTCACGCCCAGCACCGGCGGAGAGTCGAACAGCACCACGTCAAAGCGCTTGGATACCTCCGAGATGAGCTGCTCCATGCGGAAGGAACCTATCATGCCGCTCGGGTCGGCGGGTATCGGGCCGCTGGGCATCAGGTACAGGTTGGGGATTCCCGTCTGGAAAATAACCTCCTTGAGCTCCTTGGTGCCCGCCAGATAGTTGGAAAGGCCTACATCACTCTTCAACTCCGCGTAGCGGGCCAAACGCGGGCGGCGCAAGTCCGCGTCCACCATGAGCGTGCTGTATCCCGCCTGGGCGAACACATAGGCCAGGTTGCTCAGCGTGGTGGTCTTGCCCTCGCCGGCGTTGGAGGAGACCACGGCGAACGTGGTGGCCTTGTACAGGGACTTCTTGAGCTCGATATTGGTGCGGAGGATGCGGTAGGCCTCTGCATCCGGGCTGGAGTTGCCCTGCAGGATCAGCAGGCCCGCATCTTGCGGTATCACGCCCAGCACGGGCAGGCCGAGCCCGCGCTCCGCATCTTCCAGGGTTTTGATGGACGTATCGAAGCAGTCGAACACGAAGGCCACGATAATACCCAGAATGCAGCCGAGGACGGCACCTACAATCAGATTGAGCCTGTAGTTGGGGCTGGTGGGAACGCTGGCCACTCCCGGGCGGCTGTACACCTCCATGCACGCGCGCGGCGCGAGCATGCGCATCTTGTCCGCTATGTAGTCGTTCTCCAACTTGTCATACCTCTGTTTTTCCGCGGCGTACTCCTGCAGGGCGCTCTTCACCTTCTGGTCTTCCAGGGTCTTGTCCTTCAGAAGCTTCTTGGCCTCCTCGTAGCGTTCCTTGAGGCTGTTGCTCTCGGACTTCTTGACGTCAAGCTGGTCCACCATGGCATCACGCATGCCGAGGAGTTCCGCGTAGAGCTGCTCGCGCGTGCTGGCGTGCTGCTCCTCCAGGCGCAGAAGCACGGGGTGCTGCTCTCCATAGCCCATCAAGAGCATTTTGTTGCGCTCATCCTCTTCCTTGCTATACTGGGTGTTGAGCTCGCGCACTTTGGCGGAGCAGTAGGACTCCGCCGTGAGCAGCCCGGTGCGGGTCACATAGCTGAGCAGTTCCTCATCCTTCAAGTTCTGAAGCTTGTCGATGTGAACCATCATGTTTGCAATCTCGGAGTCCAGGGTGAGCCTCTGGTCGTTGAGCTTTTGAAGCGTGACCTCCTCCGCCCCGGTGGATTGCGGCGTGCCTGCGCCGGTTTCATTCCAGATATTGGCAATGTAGCGCCCGGTGCGAATAAACTGGCGCACCACGTCCGCCTTGCGCTCCAATTCATCCTGGCGGGAGCGCAGCACCTCGTATCGCTTGTTGATGGCCTCGTTGATGACGGCGTTCTCCTTCTCCTCTCGCAACTCCCTGTAGCAATCCACCACGGCCTGGCAGATCTGCTGGGCCACGCGGGGGTCGGAGTTCTCCACGGAGATATCCACCAGGTTGGTGTTCTTGCGCGGCATCACCTTGATCATGCCGGAAAGCATGCCGGCCGCAGACACTTCGTCCGTCTTCCATTCGTTGGGCAAATCCAGCTTGTTCGCTATGGCAATCAGGTTCTGCTGGGACACCATGATCTCGAACTGCGTCTGCATGTAGGACGCCGTTTCGCTCACCACGGCGTTAATGGGGTTCATGCTGTTGTTGGACACATTGATGATTTCACGCGGGGGCATCACCTCGGCCGTCATCGAACTGGTGTAGCGCGGGGTCATCATCTTGGTGATGACGGCGCAGCTGACGAAGACGAGGAGGAAGACCAGCAAAGCCTCCTTCCAGCGCGTTTTGAGAACCTGCAAATAATCCTGTGCGTGCAGCAGGGCCTCGCCCTGTGTCTGCTGAGCTGTGTTTGCTGTCATGATAAATGTCTGTATTGTAGTGTGCGCCCGCGCGGGAGAGGTGCGCGGACCGGGCTTGCCTTAGAAGGTGTAGGTTGCGCTGAAGACAACGTTGTTTCTGTGGTACTTGTTGCCGCTTCGGTAATATCCGTATGAGGAATTGCTGATGGTGTGCGTGTAGGAGATGACGCCGCGAATCTTGTCCGTAATCCGGAAAGAGGCGCCCAAGGTCGGCGTGATGGTATATCTGTTGTAGCTCCGCATGCCGCCCTCGCCCCGCGTGTACTCGCTGGTGTAGTAGGAACAGCCGAACGTGAGGGACAAATCCGGCGACCACGTGTAGGACCCGCTGAACCCCACGCGCAAGCTGGGATTGGAGAGATAGCTGCCGAACGAGCCGCGGTACGTGTCCACATTCTCGTTGTCCAGGGAGCCATAGAGGTTGATGCTGAGCCCTTCTATCACCTTGCGGTTGTAGCCCACGCGCGCCGTGGGGGTCCAGATCTTTTCGCGGTGGATGACTTTCTGCTGCACGCCGGCACTCGCGTTCATGCTGGAATAGGGCGTCAGCGAGCGGCTGGTGCCCAGGGTGGCGTAGAAGTTGTCGGAATTGTATCCGTAGCCGGACTTCTTCAAATCCTTGCGGTAACGGAGGCTCAGGTTGTACGACACCAGCTCCGAGGTCTTGACGTTCAAGCTTGCCCCGCCGTGGATGTACTGGCGGTCGTCATACTCGTACGCTCTCTCCGCATAGTAGTTGCCGGAGTAGGATGCGTTGAGCGTCCAGCTCCACCGGGTGTCGATGGAGCGCGTGACGGCATTGCTGAGCGACCAGTTGAAGCAGTCGCCCTGCGCTCGGGAGGCGGATATGCCGTTGGAGTAGTCCGGTTCGGGCTGGTAGCGCAGGGAGGCGTTCAGGCTGTACGTGCAGCGGTCGCTGAAGCTGTGGGAGATTCCCCCGCCAAGGTGGTTATTGGAAAACCACTTGTGGTTGGTGCTGTACGCGCGCTTGAAATAATAGGTGGCACCCAGGCTCATGTTGTAGTGAGTCTTGGTGGTGGACTCGTAATCCGCATAGGAGGCGCCAAAGTTGGCGCCCGTGTATACGGAGGGTGACTTGTGGCTGCTGGAATGGTTGCTGTTGTCGTCATACCCCACCCTGGCGGACAGCGTGTACTTGACCGCCTGGGACACGGGCAGGCCGATGGCCGGTGCCGTGTCGTAGAGTGACATGGCCAAGGCCTCGCCTGCCAGCAGGGCCGGCAGGCAAAGGCCCTTCAAAAACACCGATCTCATAACCGCCGCACGTTAGTGTCCACCACTGCCCCGGGATCAGTTCTGGGGAGAAATCGGATCCGGGGTGACCGGGTGCGGATTGGGGCGCGGGTCGCGCTTCGGGGTGTCGCAGATGGTGTAGCGGTGCGGGTCCTGGGTGGCGGTCTGGGTGCTACCCTCTGCGGACGTGCCGTTGGCGTCCTGCACAAGCAGGGCGATCACGCTGTCGAACGTGTGGCCTTGCAGTTTGTCGCAAGATTTCTGGAGCGCGGTGAGAAGCTTCACGCCCAGGTCCTGCTGGTTCCGTCCGTTCGCGAAGTTCTGCAGGTCCCGGGAGAAGGATTCCCACAGGTTGGCACCCACAAGCACGGCGCCATACAGGTCGCGCACATCGGAGACCGACCAGGTGCGGCGCTGGTTGAGGACGAACGTGAGCAGTGCGGGAGCCGTGGTGGGGCTTTGCTTGGCGGCGGCGGCAACGTACGGTCCAATCTCCTTGACGGTGGCGTTGGTGTCTGCCGCGGCTTGCACGGCCTGGTCCAGCATGTTCCCGGCGGCGAAGGCCGGAGCTGCGACGGTGGCGGCCAGGAGGGCCGTCATGATGATGGTTTTTGTCTTCATGGTATTCATCGATGATTTATGGTTGAAAGGGAAGCGGGCAGCGGGAATCGAACCCGCATAATCAGCTTGGAAGGCTGGAGCTTTGCCATTAAGCTATGCCCGCGCTCTGTCACGCGGATATTACCACGCTCTCCCCAGCCTTGGCAAGTCTTTTTCTCTATTATGTCCAAAAAAAATCTCTTGACTGTGCCGCCGGGGTGCCGTATACTCCTGCCCGTACTTGCCGCGGGTGTCGTTCAGTGGCAGGACACGTGCTTCCCAAGCATGTAACGCGGGTTCGATTCCCGCCACCCGTATCCCATGCGGGAACCGCCTTTTCAGGGTGGTTCCCGCAACTTTTTTAGGAAAAGTTAGATAATTTTGTTGACAAACCGGGCGCATGTGCTTAACTTTTGTTAAGGAAGTTTGTAAAGCAGCCGCGCGCGCAAGCATGAGACAGAACACACCATACCGCCAGATGGAGCTGAATCCGAATACCGCGGATGGAGCCATGCACTCCCCTGAGCAGGTGATGGCGCAAATGGAGAAGGCGCGCCAGCAGGTGGAGCTTCTGGAGTCCCAGAAGGCGCAGTGGGAGCAGCAGCGGCGCCAACTGATGCGGAACAACGAGCAGAAGGCGCTGTTCACGGAGGGGCTCAACGAGATAGGTTTGAAGGTGCACAACGCGGTGCGGCGGCTGGAGCGTGAGCTGGAATCCATGGAGCGTGAGCAGAAGGAGGTCTACCAGGCGTGCGAGTGCATGCAGAAGCACCTGCAGATACTCTCCGCGCTGCAGCCGGCGAACTGGAGCAACGAGGGCCTGCAGGACCGCCTGCGCGAGGCGCTGCCCAAGCTGGAGAACGCAGAGAACGATTTCAACGAGATATACGCCGTGGGGCACAAATACCTGCACACGGACGTGTTCCGCTACAAGCCGGGTGTGGAGGAGAAGCAGGGCGTGAACTGGCGCGGGCTGCGGGATGAGCTGCTGCGCGGGCTGGCGTTCCACCTGCCGCTGTTCCTGCTGCTGCTCGCCACCTGGGTCGTCTATCTAATCGTCAAGGCATCATGAGAAAGGGATCTGCCATAGAGAGGCTGAAAGCCAGCAAGGGGTACCACGACCGCCTCCGCCAGGAGAGCCGTGAGATGTGGCGCGACACCGCGTACCGCAGCGCGTCGTACCGCCTGGATTCCTCGCCCAACACGCTTCCCCCGCCGGAGGACGTGCTGGAGGCGCGGCAGCGCCGCCGCAGGCAGCGCGTGGACACGGGCAGCCGCACGCGCGGCGGCAACCCGGCGGAGAGTCTCTTTTTGCTTGCCTTTTTAGTGGCGTCCATCTATGGTATCTACCGCCTCATCGTCTATGTGCTGGCACAGGGCTGATGCGGGAAGCAGAAGAACCATGGAAACGGAGAATTTGATAGACGTGGCGTACATAGCCGGGCTCGCCAAGATAGAGCTCACGGCGGAGGAGGAGGCGCGGTTCACGCGTGACCTCAACCAGGTGCTGGGCTATGTGCAGCAGTTGAACAAGTGGGATGTGGAGGGCGTGGAGCCCATGTACCACCCGCTGCCGGTGTATGATGCGCTGCGGCGTGACGTGCCGGGGGAGAGCCTGCCCAACGCGGCGGCGGTGCAGAACGCGCCGCAGGCGCAGGACGGGCAGTTCCGCGTGCCCAAGGTGGTGGAATCCGCACACTGAACGGAAGGGAGGAGACAAAGCCATGTTGTTTGGAAGCATATCCCACTGGAAGCGCCAACTGGCGGAAGGAGCCGTCACGCCCGCGGAGCTCGTGGAGAGCCTCTCCGCCGCCATGGAGAGGGAGAACCCCGCGCTCAACGCCTACCTTTCCTGGAACAGGGACGCCGCGCTGCGGCAGGCCGCGCAGGCCGACCTCACCAAGCCGCTCGGCGGCATACCCATTGCGGTGAAGGACAACATCTGCATTGCGGGCGCGCCCACGCGCTGCGCCTCGCGCATGCTGGAGAACTTCGTGTCGCCGTATGACGCCACCGCCGTGGAGAAGCTGCGCGCGGCGGGCGCGATTCTTTTCGGCCGCACCAACATGGATGAATTCGCCATGGGCTCCGCCGGGGAGAACTCCGCGTTCGGCCCCACGCGCAACCCCGCGGACACGGAGCGCGTGCCCGGCGGCTCCTCCAGCGGCTCCGCAGCCGCCGTGGCCGGCGGCATCGCCGTCGCAGCCCTGGGGTCGGACACCGGCGGCTCCATCCGCCAGCCCGCCTCGCACTGCGGCATCGTGGGCATGAAACCCACCTACGGCCGCGTGTCGCGCTACGGCTTGGTGGCGTTCGCATCGTCGCTGGACCAGATTGGCCCGCTCACGCAGAACGTGGAGGACGCCGCGCTGGTGCTCAACGCCATCTGCGGGCACGATGCCAAGGACTCCACCAGCTCCACGCAGCCCACGGAGGACTTTTCATCGCAACTGGGGCATGACATCAAGGGCGCGCGCATCGGCCTGCCCAAGGAATACCTGAGCCTGGGCAACGATGCCGCCGTCACCGCCGCCGTGGACCGCGCCGTGAAAACCCTCACGGACCTGGGCGCGGAGGTGGAGGAAATCTCCCTGCCCCACGCGGAAGCCGTGGTGGCATCCTACTACATCATCGCCTGCGCCGAAGCATCGTCCAACCTCTCGCGCTTCGACGGCGTGCGCTACGGCCACCGCACGGAGATTCCCGGCGGGCTGGACGAACTCTACAGCCACACGCGCGCAGAGGGATTCGGCGACGAGGTGAAGCGCCGCGTCATCCTGGGCACATACGTGCTCTCCAGCGGGTTCTACGATGCCTACTACGCCCGCGCCCAGAAGGTGCGCGCCCTGGTGGCCAAGGATTTTTCGGATGCGTTCGGCAAGGTGGACTTCATCCTGGGCCCCACCACGCCCACGCCCGCGCCCAAGCTCTTTGATGCGGACCTCACGCCGCTGCAAACCTATCTGGCGGACATCTACACCATCCCGGCCAACCTGGCGGGGCTGCCCGGCATCTCCGTGCCGTGCCAGGCATCGGAGGGCCTGCCCACGGGCGTGCAGCTGCTCGCCCCGCACTTCAGGGAAACCGCCCTGCTCTCCGTCGCGCACGCGCTGGAGCAGGCGCTCCGCTAACGCGCCATGCCTCCCGTCATCCTCAGCATCGCGGGGTCGGACTGCTCCGCCGGCGCCGGCTTGCAGGCGGATTTGAAAACCGGGTTCGCGCTCGGCTGCTACCCGCTCACCGCCGTCACCTGCGTGGTGAACGAGGTGCCGGGGAAGGTGGACGGCATCGTGCCCATGGAGCCGGAATTCGTGGCGGCGCAGGTGCGGCTCTGCATGCAGTCCTTCCCCGTGAAGGGCGTCAAGACCGGCATGCTCTACTCCCCGCAGATAGTGGAGGCCGTGGCCGCGGAGCTTGCGGATTACAGCGGCCCGCTGGTGGTGGACCCCGTGATGATTGCCACCGCCGGGGAAGCCCTCATGCTGGAGGAGGCCGTGGCCGTGTATGAAAAACTTCTCCTGCCGCGCACCACCCTGCTCACCCCCAACATGGACGAGCTCCAGAAACTCTGCGGCGGCGCGCCTCTGCACACCGTTCAGGACATGTCCGCCGCCGCGCAGTCGCTCTGCGCGCGCTTCGGCTGCGCCGTGCTCGCCAAGGGCGGCCACCTGGGCGGCAACACTTGCACGGACATCCTGGTGCAGCCGCACGCGCAACCCGTGGCATACAGCCACCCGCGAACGGGCGGCGTCTCCACCCACGGCACGGGCTGCACGCTCTCCAGCGCCGTCACCTCATACCTCGCGCTCGGCCACCCGCTTGAAGAGGCCGTGCGCCTGGCGCTGGACTACACGGCCCGCGCCATCGCCGCATCCCACCGCCTGGGTGGGATGGATGCCCTCAACCACGCGCCATCCAGGCTGGAATAGCCTACTGCTTCTTCATCTCGATTCCGCCGCCTCCGCCATGCGAGCGTTTTTGCTTGTGCGCGCGCGTGATTCATGGTACAAGGGTGCAACCTCATGCAGCTTATGAATATCACACCGAAATACATACCCGTGTTGGATCCGGAGTTTGTGGCGCCCGTGCTGTGGACGCGCGCCTACCAGGAAAAAGTGGCGGCCACGCCCGGTGCGCACCGCTTGGATATGGCCATGACGCGCCTGGACGGCACGTGCTTCCGCTGGAGCGGCACGGTGCTGCCGCACGAGGGCGAGAACGTGGCGCTGAACCGCACGTACGTGGAGCGCATCGTGAAGTTCCTGCTGTGGATGAAGGGCGGCTGCACGCTCATGGTGGCCGGGGACGACGCGATTGCAGACATGCTCTCCGATATCTACCGCGAGGGCGGCTCCCGCGAGTTCGACTGGGACTATGAGAACAGCGTGTACGGCCAGCACTTCACCATCGTGAAGGTGGCCTCCGCAGCCGACCTGCCGGAGGAGAAATCCTCCTCCGTCTCGCTGGGCCGCAACCTGGACGGCTACCGCATCGGGTTCGACCTGGGCGGCTCCGACCGCAAGGCGGCAGCCGTGGTGAACGGCGAGGTGGTGTTCTCCGAGGAAATCGTGTGGGACCTCTACCACCAGACCGACCCCAACTATCAGCTGGAGGGCGTCGACGACTCCCTCATCCGCGCGGCCAAGCACCTGCCGCAGGTGGATGCCATCGGCGGTTCCGCCGCCGGCGTGTACGTGAACAACGAGCCCAAGGTGGCTTCCCTCTTCCGCGGTATCGCCAAGGACGACTTCGAGCGCGTGACGCGCCGCATGTTCTTCACGCTGAAGGACCGCTGGTGCGAGCGCATGGGCAAGGACGTGCCGTTCGAGGTGGTGAACGACGGCGAGGTGACCGCGCTTGCGGGCGCCATGGCGCTCAACGACGACGCCGTGCTCGGCATCGCCATGGGCACCTCGCTCGCCGCCGGATACGTGGACCCGGAGGGTCACATCATGCCCTGGCTCAACGAGCTCGCCTTCGTCCCCGTGGACTACCAGGCGGACGGCGGCGTGGACGAGTGGTCCGGCGACATGGGCGTGGGCGCCATGTACTTCTCCCAGCAGGCCGTGGCGCGCCTGGCGCCGCGCGCCGGGTACGAGTTCGGCGACATGCCGTTCCCGGAGCAGCTCAAGAAGGTGCAGGCCGCCATGGCGGAGGGCGACGAGCGCGCCCGCAAGATCTACGAGACTATCGGCGTGGAGTTCGGCTACACCATCGCGTACTTCGCCACGTTCTACGAGGTGCGCCACCTCCTGTTCCTGGGGCGCGTGGCGTCCGGCGAGGGCGGCCAGATCATCATCGACAAGGCGAACGAGGTGCTGGCGGGCGAGTTCCCGGAGCTGCACATCAACCTCTGCGTGCCGGACGAGAAGACCAAGCGCCACGGCCAGGCCGTGGCCGCCGCATCCCTCCCCAAGCTCGGCTGACCACGCCACACGCGGATGGACGAGGCGAACAAGAGCGAATGGACGTGCCCGGAGTGCGGCACCGCCGTGGACACCTCAAAAATGGGGTTCCTCGCGGAGGTCTCCTGCCCCCGGTGCGGCAGGGAGGGCCGCGCCAACACCACTCTCGCCAACTTCCGCCTCGACAACATCCTCGGCATCGGCGGCATGAGCGTCGTCATGCGCGCGTACGACCCCACCCTGGGCCGCCCGCTCGCCATCAAGCTGCTCAACGAGACCTACCGCACCCAGGAGGACCGCATCCGCAAGTTCGAGGGCGAATGCTCGCTCATGGCCAAGGTGCGCCATGAGAACGTGGTGTCCGTGTACTCCGCCGGCTGGGACAAGGGGCAGTTCTACATCGCCATGGAGCTGGTGGACGGCGAAAACCTGGAGCTCATCATCGACCGCCGCAAGTTCCTGCTGCCCAACCAGGCCGTGGAAATCATCCGCCAGGTCGCCCTCGGCCTCCAGGCCGCCCACGAGGCCGGGCTGCTCCACCGCGACGTCAAACCCGGAAACGTCATCATCACCAAGGACAACCAGGCCAAGGTGCTGGACTTCGGCCTCTCCATGGAGAGCCAGGAAGCCGACGGCGACACCGAGGAGGTCATCTGGGCCACCCCGTTCTACGTGCCGCCGGAAACCCTGCGGCGCGAGAAGGAGGACGTGCGCAGCGACATCTATGCGCTGGGCATGACCCTGCGCAACCTCCTGACGGGCGTGGACACCATGCCGGAGGAGTTCACCTCCGTGAGCTCGCTGCTGGCATTGAAAGAGAAGTTCCCGCGCATGCGCACCGCCTACCCGCACCTGGACCCGGACCTGTGCGACTTCGTGGACCATATGTCCGCGTTCAAGCCTGACGACCGCCCGGCGGACTACCGCGACGTGCTCGCCGAGCTGGCGGAGGTGCAGGAGCATTTGGCCCGCGAGGGCCAGCGGCGCGCCACCCGCCTGTGGCTCCAGGAGAAGAAGCGCGAAATCATGATACTGGCGGGGTCCGCCCTGCTGGGCATCATCCTGGCCACCACCGTGGTGTGCTCCACCACCGTGCGCGAGGAGCAGAAATACCTCACCGCTCCCACCGACCGCTCCTTCCCCGACTGGCAGGACGCCGCCAAGGCCGAGAGCCTCATCGGCGCCTCCCAATGGCAGGCCGCCGCATCCATCTACCAGAAGCTCGCGGAAAAGGCGCAGGACCCCGCCGCCGGCGCGCGAGCGGGCCTGATGGCCGCCATGTTCAAGGTGCTGCAGGGAGCGCCCGTGCAGGACGCGGACGCCCTGCTGGAGCGCGCGGCCCGCCACTACGCCGCCGCAGAAAATGCTTCCCTCACCGCCCCCGGCGGCTGGCAGGAGACGCAGGCCGCCGTTGAGCTGGCCAAGGCGCAGGCCCCGCTGGATGTCGGCAGGCTGCAGGATATCCGCCAGCCCCTGCTGCGCGTGGCCGCGGCCGCCGTGGCCGCCGCCCGCGACATGGAGGACGGGTTCGTCACGGAGGCGCAGGCGCTCGCAAAAGCGGCCTCCGACGAGGTGGAACAGGGCAGCGGCTCCCTCGCGGAGCTGGTGGCCCCGTTCAAGAGCTATGAGCTGCAGCTGGCGCACGATGCCGTGCCCAAGACACGCGAGCGCGTGCTCCACCTGCTGGGCAGCGGCATGCTGGACCAGGCGCAGGGTGCCATGCAGGTGCTCTCCACGCTCAAGCTCTCCCCCGCGGAAAAGACGGAGCTGCAGGTGCAGCAGGAGCTCTGCAAGGTTGCCAAGGCCGCCTTCGCCGCCTTCCGCAAGCACGGGGAGGATCCCATCAAGGCCATGGCCTCGCCCCAGCTCTTCCACAACGCCGCCTCCCACGTGGAGAAGGGCGACGCCAGCTTCGCCAACGAGATGCACTGCCTGGCGCTCATGCTGCGCGGCGAGTACGCCAAGGCCTTCTCCCTGGACCCGTACAAGGACAACGCGGAATCCGACAAGCCCTTCGCCGTGCTGATGCGCCACTGGAAGCAGCAGCTCGGTGCCAAGTGAGCCCCGCGTGTCTGCGCTGAATAAATTTCCCTTTCTCCCGCGCCTCTCCCATTGAGGCAACCAACGTTCCCTCACAACACTGACAACCATGACAAAATCCGCTATCATCGCCCTGTTGGCGCTTGCGCCCGCCGCAAGCATAGCCGCCCCGCTTCCCGCCAACCTGCCCGTGTACGGCCAGGCTCCCGGCGCCGTACCCCCGCCCGTGGCGGAGCAGCCCGCCGCCTACCAACCCGCGGAAACACCGTACTACGGTGAACAGCCCGTCTTTGTGGACATCCAGCCGCGCTGCGCGTGGTCGCTTGATTTCCTGTACGGCTTCAACGCCGCGCCGCACAGCCAGTTCGCCACGGATGTGTTCGGCTTCAACATCCAGGGCGCGTGGTGCTTCACGCCGCGCCAGTCGCTCACCCTGGACATCGGCTACGCCGGAGGCACGGACCACGTGCGCCTGGCCGCCATGGACGGCCACCACACAAGCTGGTACGAGAGCTACCGCTTCTACCGCAGCCGCTTCTCCCTGATGGGCGGCTACGAGTTCCGCCAGCCCCTCAACGCCGCGCGCAACGTGCATTTCTACGCCGCCGCCAAGGCCGGTCTGGATGTGGATTTCCTCAACGTCTCCGACGGTGACCGCTACTACTACCACCACGGGTGCTACTACGAGGACTTCCACACCAAGGGCACCGCCGGGTTCGGTTACGCCTTCGGCGCGGGTTTAGCCTTCCGCATCAGCAAGACCGTCCACGTCAACGTGGGCTACCAATACTACGGCAGCACCGCGGAGCCGGACATTACCTACCACTCCCACTACACGCCCGCCTCCTCCAAGCTCAACGCACGCTCCATGCGCTGGCATGAGGTCCACGCCGGCCTCTCCGTGCGATTTTGACGCAATTTCCCGATTTGCACATTGTCCATTGCACATGGTGCATGCCATGTGCTAAAATGGGGGCATGGCGATATCGGAAGAGCTGTATGAGCGTGCGCGGCGCGTGATACCCGGCGGGGTGAATTCACCGGTGCGCGCGTTCAGGCGGTTGGAGCGCGCACCGTTTTTCGTGACACGCGCGCAGGGCGCGCACCTGTGGGACGAGGACGGGAAGGAGTACATCGACTACGTGGGCACGTGGGGACCCGCCATCCTGGGGCATGCACCCGCATGCGTGATGGAGGCGGTGCAGCGCGCGGTGCCCAACGGCCTGGGCTACGGCATCCCCACGCGCGTGGAGGTGGACATGGCGGAACACCTGTGCCGCCGCGTACCCGGCATGCAGATGGTGCGCATGACCAACAGCGGCACGGAGGCCACCATGAGCGCCGTGCGCCTGGCGCGCGGGTTCACCGGGCGGCCGTACATCATCAAGTTTGCGGGCTGCTACCACGGCCATGCGGACAGCCTGCTGGTGTCCGCCGGAAGCGGCGCGCTCACGGGCGGGCAGCCGGACAGCGCGGGCGTGCCGCCGGAGTTCGCGGCGCTCACCATCGTGCTGCCGTACAACAACCCCGCCGCCGTGGAACAGGCGTTCAAACAGTACGCGGGCAGAATAGCAGGCGTGATTGTGGAGCCCTACCCCGGCAACGCGGGCTTCTACCTGCCCATGCCGGGGTACCTGGAGTTCCTGCGCGCCATCACGGCGCGCGAGGGCGCCCTGCTTATCTTCGACGAGGTGATGACCGGGTTCCGCATCTCCACCTCCGGCGTGGCGGGCAAGGAGGGCATCACCGCAGACATCACCACGCTCGGCAAGGTCATCGGCGGCGGGCTGCCCGTGGGGGCCTACGGCGGCAGGCGCGACATCATGGAATGCGTGGCCCCGCTCGGCCCCGTCTACCAGGCCGGAACGCTCAGCGGCAACCCCGTGGCCATGGCCGCCGGGCTCGCACAGCTCACCTACCTGGAGGAGCACGACTGCTACGGCCGTCTGGAAGCCCTCGGCGCGCGGCTGGAGGAAGGCGTGCGCGCCGCGCTGCACGATCTGCACCTGCCGCTCACCTTCAAGCGCAGCGGCTCCATGTTCTGCCTCTTCTTCACCACGCAGGACGTGGTGGACCTGGAAACCGCCTCCACAGGCAGCTTCCCCATGTTCAAGCAGTATTTCCTCAGCATGCTGGAGCAGGGCGTGTACGTGGCACCCTCCCCGTACGAGACCGGGTTCATCTCCACCGCCCACACCGAGGACGACATCGACCGCACCACCGCCGCCATCCGAAACGCCCTGGCCGCACTCACCTGATACCGCCCCGCGCCGGCAGGCGCGCGAACTTCCAAATTGTAAATCGTCAATCGTAAATTGTAAATCCCATGGACTTTCGCATCATAGCCGCCGCCAAGCCGAGCATCCCGTACACGCGTGATGGCGTGCGCTTCTTCGAGGAGCGCCTGCGGCCGCTCGGCAGGGTGGAGCTGCGCTATGTGAAGGACGGCACGGCGGAGGACGTTTCCGCGCGGTTGCTGGAGGCCTCGCAGGGCTGCCTGCGCATCGCCATGGACGAGCGCGGCGAGAACTGGAGCACGCGCGAGTTCGAGCAGCGCGTGCGCGGATGGCAGCTGCACGCCGTCAAGCACGTGGCCTTCCTCATCGGCGCGGCGGACGGCCACACCCAGGCCCTGCGCGACGCCTGCGACCACGTGCTCTCGCTTGGCCGCCACACCGTGCAGCACGAGCTGGCGCTGGTGGTTCTGCTGGAGCAGGTGTACCGCATCCACACCCTGCTGGCGGGCAGCCCCTACCACCGAGACTAACCAACCTTTCACCATGTCGCATACCACCCTTTTGACAACGCTGCTCCTGCCGCTCTGCGGGCTTGCCGCCGCAGACGAGCTGATGCCGCCTCCCTACGTGTGCCAGCGCGCCGCGCAGGAAATCACCATCGACGGCAAGGGAGACGAGCCCGCGTGGCAGCACGCGCGCCCGCTCTCGCCCCTGCGGGACATCGAGGGTCCCGCCGTGCAGGACGGCACCACCATCCGCATGCTCTGGGACGACCGCTACCTGTACATCCTGGCGGACATGCCGGAGGAGAACCTCTGGGCCACGCAGCGGGAGCACGACAGCATCATCTTCCACGACCCCGACTTCGAGGTGTTCATCGACCCGCTCTGCGAGGGCAACCACTACATCGAGCTGGAAACCAACCAGCTCAACACCGTGTGGGAACTGCTCGTCGCGCGCACCTACCGCCACGCCAACCCCGTCATCCTGCACGACTGGGACATGCCCGGCCTGAAGCACGCTGTGCACCTGCGCGGCACGCTCAACAACGCGGGCGACACCGACAGCGGGTGGAGCGTGGAAATGGCCATCCCGTGGCGCAGCATCACCTCGCACGGCGCCCTGCCGCGCGCGGACGAGCCGCCGCAGCCCGGCACCGCCATGCGCTTCAACTTCTCCCGCGTGAACTGGCAGGTGCAGAAGGACGCCGCCTCCCCCACCGGGTACGCCAAGTGCAAGGATGCGCAGGGCAACACGCTGCCGGAGAGCAACCACGTGTGGGCGCCCACGGGCGTGGTGAACATCCACCAGCCGGAGCACTGGGGCCGCGTGGTCTTCTCCGCACAGCCCGCGGGCGTGTGGGAATCAGCGGAACCCGACCCCGAGGACGACGCCCGCCTGGCCCTGTACGCCTACGCGGAGCGGCAGGAGGAACACCGCCGCCAGCACGGCGCGTACGACACCGCGCTCATCCCGCCGCACGGCATGCGCGTGATGGCGGATGCCCGCTTCTTCTCGGTGTCCACCCTCTGCGCGCGCACGGGGCGCGAGCTGCGGCTTGATTCCAACGGCGCGTTCACCGCGCAGCGGGTGGCGCAGCCGCAGCCGGAAATCTACCTCTGGGTGCACGGCGGCAACCGCACGCACGATGCCGCGTTCTGGAACAAGCGGTTCGCGGACTACGCCGCGGCGGGCGTGGACACCGTCATCATCGGCGACACCGTGGAGCAGGTGCAGGCCCTCACCCCCTGCGCCCGCAAGGCCGGACTGCGCGTCATCGCCTGGGTATGGGCGGTCAACCGTCCGCAGGACAAGGACTTTTTGAAAGCCCACCCGGAATGCTACGCCGTGAGCCGCGACGGCAAGTCCTGCGCCGTGGAGAAGGAACGCCCGTTCGTGGGGTACTACCAGTTCTTCTGCCCCAACAACCCCACCGTGCGCGAACACCTGTGTAAAGTCGTGGACCGGTTCGCCGCCATCCCCGGCGTGAGCGCCATCCAGCTGGACTACATGCGCCTGCCGGATGTCGTCCTCCCGCGCGGCCTCTGGGAGAAATACGGGCTCACCATGGACCATGAGCTGGCCCCGTACGACTTCTGCTACTGCGCCACCTGCCGCCGCCTGTTCCGCGAGCAATACGGGCGCGACGTGCAGGAGGACGCGGAGCACGATGCCGAGTGGCGCGAGTTCCGTCTGCAGAGCGTGGCCGATTTGGCGAGCGCGCTGTGCGAGCGGGCGCGCTCGCACGGCCGCAGCGCCGCCTGCGCCGTGTTCCCCACACCGCAGACCGCCGCCAGGATGGTGCGCCAGGACTGGAGCCGCTTCCCGCTGGACCTCGCCCTGCCCATGGACTACTTCTCCTTCTACAACGAGCCCGCCACCTGGGTGAACGACATGGCGGACGCCGCCGTGAAGGAAACGCAATCACGCTTCCCGATAGCCCCTGGGCTCCACCTCCCGGACTACACGCCGGAATCCCTGCAGCGCGCGCTGGACGACCTCCGCGCGCGCGGCATCCAAGGCATCTCCCTCTTCAGCGACGAGGAGTTCACCCCCGCCCTGCAACAGGCGTTGAAGGAGTGGAGAAAGTAGGCAATCAATCCTTCTCCGTCCAGCGGCGGAAGATGGCGGCGAGCAGGCCGCCGGAGAGATTGTGCCAGACGGAGAAGAGGGCGCCGGGGACGGTGGCCATGGCCAGTTGTGGCATGTTGGTTTGAGCGAGGGCGGTGGCGAGCCCGCTGTTCTGCATGCCGATTTCGATGGTGATGGCCTTGGCCTTGGCGGGAGCGAGGCGCAGCAGCCGCGAAAGCAGGAAGCCGCAACCGAATCCGCACACGTTGTGCAGGACCACCGCCAGCATGATGATCCAGCCGCTGTGGAGAATCTGCCCCGCCTGGTGCGACACCACGCACGCAATGATGGTGCAGATGGCCAACACCGCCAGCGAGGGCGTGAGGGCGGTCACGCCCGGATGCCGCGCCACATAGCGGCTGCACAGCATGCCCAGCCCGATGGGGACAATCACCATCAGCGCGATGGAGAGCATCATCTCCCACGGCTCCACATCCACCGTGGTGCGCAGCAGCAGCCACGTGACAAGCGGGGTGAGCACGGGCGCCAGCAGGGTGTTCACCGTGGTCATGCCCACGGAGAGCGCCACATCGCCGCGTGCGAGGAAGGTGATGACGTTGCTGGCGGTGCCGCCGGGGCATGTTCCCACCAGCACGAGCCCGGCCATGAGCGCCGGCTCCAGCCCCAGCAGCCTCCCCAGCGCGAACGCCAGCGCGGGCATGATGGTGAACTGCGCCGCGCAGCCCAGCAGGATGTCCCGCGGGTGCAGCGCCAGCATCTTGAAATCCGCCACCCGCAGGTGCAGCCCCATGCAGAACATGATGACCGCCAGCAGCGGACCCACCGCCGACGGGTCCACCCACAGCCCGCAGGCCGGGAAAAGCAGGCATGCCGCCGCCACCCCGAGGATGATCAGCGGCATGCAGCGTTCAATGCCGTGGCAGATGGCGCCGAGCATAAAAGCTCCTTAGTGCGGCACGGAGATGGTCTGCTCGCGGTCGGGGCCGACGCCGACGGAGCCGACGGGGCAGCCGACGATCTCGCCGAAGCGCTTGACGTAGGCCTGGCAGTTGGCGGGCAGCTCCTCCCACTTGGTGCACTTGGTGATGTCCTGCTTCCAGCCGGGGAGCGTCTCGTAGATGGGCTGGCAGCGCTCCCAGTCCTCCATGAGGGCGGGCGGGTACTCCAGCACCTGGTCGCCGAGGCGGTAGGCGGTGCAAATCTTGATGGTGTCGCGCTCGTCCAGGCCGTCGAGGTTGGTCATGGCCATCTCGTTGAAGCCGTTGAACATGGCGGAGAAGCGCAGCACCACGCCATCCGTCCAGCCGCAGCGGCGCGGGCGCCCGGTGGTGGCGCCGAACTCGCGCCCCAGCCCGTGCAGGTAGTCCGCAATCTCCGCATCCTCGGTCACGAAGGGACCGGCGCCCACGCGGGTGGTGTAGGCCTTGCAGACGCCGATGGACTTGTCGATGCGGGTGGGGGGCACGCCGGAGCCTGTGCAGCATCCGCCGGCGCTGGTGTTGGAGCTGGTGACGAAGGGATAGGTGCCGAAGTCGATATCCAGCATGGCGCCCTGGGCGCCCTCGAAAAGGATGTTCTTGCCGGCCACCACGGCCTTGTGGAGCACGGGGATGGTGTTGGTGATGTGCGGGCGCAGCACCTCCGCGGCCTGCATCACGGCGTCCAGCGTCACCTGGGGGTCGGCGGGCTGCCAGCCGAGGCGCGCGAGCTCCTCGTTGGCGGTCTTGATGCGCGCCTTGAGCACCTTCTCCAGGCGCACGGGGTCCACGAGGTCCACCATGCGGATGCCGATGCGGCGCGCCTTGTCGGCGTAGGTGGGGCCGATGCCCTGCTTGGTGGTGCCGATCTTCTGGTCGCCGAGGGCCTCCTCCTGCGCGGCGTCGATTTCCTTGTGGATGGGCAGCACCACGTGGGCGCGGTCGGAAATCAGCAGGTTCTCCGGGGTGATGGAGACGCCCTGCGCGCGCAGCCCGGTGATTTCCTCCACCAGCGAGGTGGGGTTGATGACCACGCCGTTGGCGATGACGTTCACCTTGCCGGGCCAGAGGATGCCGGAGGGGACGAGGTGGAGGACGTACTTGATGCCGTTGGCGATGACGGTGTGGCCGGCGTTGCTGCCGCCCTGGCTGCGCACCACGATGTCCGCATCCTCCGTCAGGAAGTCGATGACCTTGCCCTTGCCTTCGTCGCCCCACTGGGAGCCTATCACTAGTGTATTCATGGATGAGATGTCTTATTTCTTGAAGTCGCGGATGAGCTGCAGGAACTCGGGGAAGTAGCAGGGCTTGCCGTCCGCGGCGGGCTCGCCGATGGGGTCGAACTCCACGCCCAGCGCGGGGTGGGTCTTGTGGCGCACGCCCTCCACGGAGCCGTCCGCCATGTTGACGTGGGTGACCTCCAGCTCCGCGGGGATGGAATCCGCATCCACGGCGAACCCGTGGTTCTGCGCGGTGATGGACACCTTGCCGTCGAGGATGTTTTTCACGGACCAGCCGCCGCCGCGGTGGCCGTTGAAGAGCTTGACCACCTTGCCGCCGAACGCCAGCGCGAGCATCTGGCAGCCCAGGCCCACGGCGTACACGGGCACCTGGCCCACCAGCTTCTTGATTTCCGCATGCACCTGCGGCAGCGCGGCGGGATCGCCGGGGCCGTTGGAAAGCAGCACGCCGTCCGGCTTCATGGCCAGCACCTCTGCCGCGGGGGTGTGGGCGGGCACCACGGTCACGTCGCAGCCGTCGCGGCGCAGGCAGCGCAGCAGGTTGCGGGTGATGCCGAAGTCGTACGCCACCACCTTGTGCTGCACGGGCCCCAGCTCATAGTAGTTGGTGAGGTCACCGGCGGTCTTGTTGGGAAGTTTCCAGATGCGTGACTCGCCCTCCCAGTGGTAGGCCTTGGGCGCGGTCACCCCGTCCACCAGGTTGCTGCCCTGCATGGGGGCGCACTCCTGCGCGGCCTTCACGGCGGCGGCGGAATCCAGCTCCGTGGTCACGCACGCGCGCAGCGCACCCTTGGCGCGCAGCACGGCCACCAGGCGGCGGGTGTCCACCCCCTGGATTCCAAGGATTCCGTGGCGGAGCATCCAGGGCTCCATCGGCTCGTCCGCGCGCCAGTTGCAGTGCAGGCGAGCCAGCTCTCCGGCCACGATGGCGCGGGTGTGCGGGCGCTCGCTCTCGTTGTCTTCCTCGCAAACGCCGTAGTTGCCGATGTGGGTGTAGGTGAAGGCCAGCACCATCCCGCAGAGGGCGGGGTCGGTCATGGCTTCTTGGTAGCCCACCACATTGGTGTCAAAACAGGCCTCCCCCACCGTGGTTCCGGTGGCGCCAAAGGATTTGCCTTCAAAAATCGTTCCGTCTTCCAGTGCCAGGATTGCTTTCATGCTAGTTGCGTTCAGCCGAGGAATCTTACCCAACCCGCGGCAAAATTGCAAGTCAATATTTCCGCGGCTCACAATTTCACTCGATGTGGATTTCATGCCGAAAGGGAATGGCGCAATCCACCCGGTGCAGGGGGATGCCGCACCAAGTGAGCATGTAGGTGCCCCAATGGTCTGCCTGGACGACGCCAATCAACTTGATGAGGAGCTTTTTCATAATGCCGCCCTTGAAAGGACATTTCCCAAGCCGTTATGGCACGTAACGAAATACGGCGCCTCCACGCCCGCTGCCCGGAGTTCCCCAAGCCTGGCGATAACCCACTCATGCAGCATAAGACCGCGGAAATACACGAAGCCCACTTGGCGGACGGGGGGGATGGACACGGCATCGGGGTAGGATTTGCCCTTGTAGTAGTACACAAATCCTGTCGATGCCTTCTCGACGACGATATAATCGCCGGATTTGACGGCTTGCCGTACGGCTTTGTTCGAGCCTTCGATGTACTGCAGGGAGTCGGCCATCGCGCGTTGGTGCTCCGCCGGCTCAACGGACACGGGATTGCTTTGGCATGCCGCAACGAGCATGCACAGGCACAAGGATGGGAATGTCGCTTTCATCATACACCCATATAAGCATGAAACCCGACGAATGCACGGTTTTTTTGCAAAAAATCGGCAGAGGCGCGCCCACGGGCCGTTTTTTGCGGCATATGCGGGAATAGTTGCAAATTGTGCTTGCCAAGGGGAGCGGGGTGTGTATAATGGGCGCGGCTAACAACGAGCTGTAGCGCAGGCTGGTAGCGCGCTTCGTTCGGGACGAAGAGGTCGCAGGTTCGAATCCTGTCAGCTCGATGCACATTGAAAGCCCGGAACCGCTGCATGGGCAGCACCACGGCACAGGCGGACCCCCGCCGAGCCCCAGGCGCACGCGCCGCATTCCCCGTTCCGGGCACCACCGCTAACCGCTTAGCCGCACCCTCATTCCACAACACAATCCAAGATTATGTCCGGTCATAACAAATGGTCCAAGATCAAGTTCACGAAGGCGGCAGCCGACGCGAAGAAGGGCAAGATATTCGCCCGTTTCTCCCACGAAATCACGCTGGCCGCCAAGAGCGGCGGTGGTGACGTGGACACCAACCCGCGCCTGCGCGCCGCCATCGAGGGCGCCAAGGCCGCCTCCATGCCCAAGGAGAACATCGACCGCGCCGTGAAGAAGGGCACGGGCGAGCTTCAGGGCGCCACCATCCAGGAGGTCACCTACGAGGGCTACGGCCCCGTCGGCACTGCCATCATCGTGGAGGTTGCCACGGACAACACCAACCGCTGCTCCTCTGAAATCCGCACCATTTTCTCGCGCAACGGCGGCAACATGGGCACACCCGGTTCCGTCTCCTACCAATTCGACCGCAAGGGCGAGGTGCGCGTGATCGACGAGTCTCTGGACGAGGACGCCGCCATGGAGCTTGCCATGGATTGCGGGGCGGACGAGTTCGAGCAGGGCGACTCCGACGGCGAGTGGGTGTTCACCTGCGGGCCGACGGACCTGCAGGCGGTGTCCGCCGCGCTGAGCGCCGCCGGCAAGAACGTGACGGGCATGAAGCTCATCATGGTGGCGCAGAACCCGACCGTGATATCCGATGTGGACACGGCGCACAAGGTGATGCGCATCTACGAGCTGCTCGACGACTACGACGACACGATGAACGTGTTCACCAATTTCGAAATAGACGAGGCCATCCTCGACCAGCTGTAAAGCTGCACATGCAGGCATGAGCGAGCCGAACGAACAGGGCATGCAGGAGCACCGGCACAGCGTCCATGTACGCAATGCCGGGGATTCCCAGCAGCAGCAGGGCGGCGGCCGCAACGGCAGGCGCCGCCACCGCAACGGCGGTAATGGCGGCAACGGCAACAACAACGGCGGCGATTTCCGCCACGGCCGCAACCGCCACCAGAACGGCAAGAAGCACGGCAACCGCAACCAGCAGCAGGAACCCCAGCCGCAGGGCCGCGCCTACGTCCCCGTTGGCGACCCGGAACCGCTCACCGGAATCCTGGAAATCACCGGCAAGGGATTCGGCTTCATCCGCACGCAGGACACCGGATGGGCGCCGTCCGACAACGCGGTGTACGTGCCGGCGGACATCATCAGCCAGCACCACCTGCGCCCGTTCGTGGAGGTGACCGGGATGGCGCAGAAGTACGAGCGCGGGCACCAGCTCATCTCCGTGCAGAGCGTGAACGGCCTGCCGCCGGAGGAGGCCGCCGCCAGCCCGCACTTCGAAGACCTCAAGGCCGTGAACCCCACGCACCGCCTGGCGTTCGAGACCAACTCCACACGCTACACCACGCGCACGCTGGACCTGGTGGCGCCCGTGGCGCGCGGCCAGCGCGGGCTCATCGTGGCCCCGCCGCGCACCGGCAAGACCACCCTGCTCATGCACATTGCAGAGGGCGTGCGCGAGAACTACGAGGAGGACATCCACCTGATGATCCTGCTGGTGGACGAGCGCCCGGAGGAGGTGACCGAATTCAAGCGCACTCTCCCCGGCGCGGAAATCTTCGCATCCAGCAACGACAGCGGCGTGCGCGAGCACTGCCGCATCGCAGAGATGTGCATCGAGCGCGCCAAGCGACTTGTGGAAAACGGGCGCCACGTCCTCATCCTCATGGATTCCATCACACGCCTCGCACGCGCCTACAACAACGCCGAGCGCGGCAGCGGACGCACCATGAGCGGCGGTATCGACGCCCGCGCGCTGGAAACCCCGCGCCGCCTCTTCGCCGCCGCGCGCAACACCCGCAACGCCGGCTCCCTCACCATCCTCGCCACCGCCCTCATCGAGACCAACAGCCGCATGGACGAGCTCATCTTCCAGGAGTTCAAGGGCACGGGCAACATGGAGCTGGTGCTCAACCGCCGCATCGCGGAAATGTACATCTACCCCGCCGTGGACATCATGAAGAGCGGCACCCGCCGCGAGGAGCTCATCCTCCCGGAGATGATGCTGGAGAAAATCCGCCTCATCCGCCGCGGCCTGGCCAACTACAAGCCCACGGAAGCCATGGAGCGCCTGCTCTTCTTCCTCCGCAAGTGCCCCACCAACGCCCAGCTGCTGCTGGATATCAAGAGCAGGAATTAAGCCGGAATGTGGTTTCCCCAAACACGGGGGCCGCGGCACAGCCGCGAATTAGGATTAGGAATAGGATTA
>JAUNNT010000024.1:24164-33481 GCA_030531305.1 Akkermansia sp. | reverse complement strand
GGCGCACAAGAAACACCACGCTCCCCAAAAGCACCACGCCCCCAAGAAACACCAGACGCCGCCCCCGCCCGCACCGCACCAACCCACCCCGGTCGGCCCGCATCACCATTGACGCGCGGGCTGTCCACCGATAGCGCGCCGTTCCGCACGCATGCAACGCACGGACTCGCTTTGGGCTTGAAAAGCGGGGACGGATGGAATAACATGCATGCGTATGAATCCTACACACATCTTGGCAGGCCTGTTCGCGCTGGGCATCCTGGCGGGCGGGGCGTATCCGGCGGCGGCCGAGGCCGCAACGGCAACCCAGCCCGGCGTTTCGTGCAGCGAAAATTGCATCATCATTGAGAACGACTACGTCTCCGTGGAGGTGCAGAAGGTGGCCCGCAAGCTGGCGGGCGTGGTGGTGCGCGACAAAATCAACGGTCGCACCTACGACCTGGGGGAGGACGTGTTCCGCGTGCTCTCGCTGGAGGCCCAGACGGACGAGGCGTGCTCCAAGGTGGAGTACAAGGACACCCTGGGGGCGCTCACCGCGCGTGATTTGATATGCGGCGAGGTGAAGCGCGAGGCGCTGCCGGCGGATCCGCAGGCGCGGCGCCTGGTGGAGCGCAAGGCGGGCCAGCGCATCACGGTTCCCTTTGTGGTGACGCTGGACGGCAAGGGCTTCACCTGGTGGGCGGAGCTGCGCGAGGGCCAGCCGTACGTGCGCATCGGGCTGGACATCGAGCCGCAGCAGTTCGCCCTGCCCGTCCGCAAGATTACGCTACTGGACATCAAGGCCACGGAGGCCCGCGTGGAGGGCTCCGTGAAGGGCGCGCCGATTGTGGCGTCGGGCAACCGCCTGTTCGCGGGCGTGGAGAGCCCGCTGTGCGTGAGCGAGGCGACCGCCGAGGGCTTCACCTGCTCCCTGGAGCGCAAGACGAACCTGCCGCAGGCGGTGAGCAGCTTCTCCGCCGTGCTGGGCTTCTGCCAGCCCACGCAGCTGCGCCGCACCTTCCAGCTGGACTACGTCAACCAGGAGCGAGCCCGCGCCTACGCCCCGTTCCTCAACTACAACACGTGGTACGATATCGGCTACTCCAACATGTACTCCGAGAAGGACGCGCTGGACACCATCAAGCTGTACGGCGAGGAGCTGGTGAAGAAGCGCGGCGTGAAGATGGACTCGTTCATGTTCGACGACGGGTGGGACGACCCGAAGACGCTGTGGGGCTTCCACAAGGACCTGCCCAACGAGTTCCGCGCCATCCGCAAGCTGGCGGAAAGCTACGGGGCGGACCCCGGCGTGTGGTTCTCGCCGTGGGGCGGCTACGGCAGCCTGCAGCAGAGCCGCATCAAGGCCGCCGGCGGGAAGTTCGAGACCAGCGAGCGCGGGTTCACCCTCACCGGCCGCAAGTACTATGACCACTTCAAGGGCATGTGCCTGCACATGATCCAGGAGAACGGCGTGAACCACTTCAAGTTCGACGGCACATCCGCCGAGGCCACGCCCGCGCCCGGCTCCGTCTTCGGGTCGGACTTCGAGGCGGCCATCTCGCTCATCCGCGAGCTGCGCAACGCCCGCCCGGACATCTACATCAACCTCACCACCGGCACCTGGGCGTCCCCGTTCTGGTTCGGCATCGCGGATTCCATCTGGCGCGGCGAGATGGATCACGACTTCTGCGGCGAGGGCTCCAAGCGCAACCGCTGGATCACCTACCGGGATTCCCAAATCTACCGCAACAACGTCAAAATCTCCCCGCTCTTCCCCATCAACTCGCTCATGACCCACGGCGTCATCTACAACAAGCACGCCCACGGCCTCACCACCACCGAGGGCGACGACCTCGCCAAGGAAATCTGGAGCGGGTTCGGCCTGGGCACGCAGATGGAGGAGCTCTACATCACCCCCGCCATGCTCAAGCCGGGTGAATGGGACACGCTGGCGGCCGCCGCCAAGTGGGCGCGCGCCAACGCGGCCACCCTGGTGGACTCCCACTGGGTGGGCGGCAACCCCGCCGACATGGAGGTGTACGGATTCGCCTCCTGGTCGCCTGAGAAGGGCATCGTCACCCTGCGCAACCCCTCCTCGCAGGAGCAGGAGTTCGCGTTCGACCCCGCCGCCGTGTGGGAGCTTCCCGTCGGCGCGCCCGCCAAGTACAAGCTGAGCTCGCCGAAGGGCGACAAGCTGCCCGCGGCGGAGGCGGAGGCCGGCAAGCCCGTGAAGGTGAAGCTGGCGCCGTTCGAGGTGATGGTGCTGGAGGGTGCCCCGCAAATCTAACCAACTTTCAACCAAGATACCAAATATGATTCAGAACGATTATGTTTCCGTAGACGTGCAGAGGGTCGGCCGCAAGCTCGCCGGCGTCATCGTGCGCGACAACATCAACGGCCGCGTGTACAGCCTCGGCAACGACATCTTCCGTCTCCTCGTCCAGGACGAACAGACAGACGAGGCTTGCTCCAAGAAGGAGTACAAGGACACCATGCACACCATCACCGCGCAGGATTTGATGTGCGTGGAGATGAAGCAGGTGGCGCTCAAGGCGAAACCCAAGTCGCGCCGACTGGTGGAGCGCAAGCCCGGCAAGCGCATCGTGGCGTCTTTTGCCGTGCCGACGGACGGCAAGAGCTTCACCTGGTGGGCGGAGCTGCGCCAGGGCCAGCCGTACGTGCGCGTGGGGCTGGACGTCGAGCCTCTGCAGTTCGCCATGCCCGTGCGCAAGGTGACGCTGCTGGACGTGAAGGCGCCGGAGGCGCGCGTGGAGGGCACGGTGAAGGGCGCGCCGATTGTGGCGGCGGGCAACCGCCTGTTCGCCGGCATGGAAAGCCCGCTGTGCCTGAGCGAGGCGGACAAGGACGGCTTCACCTGCTCGGTGGTGCGCAAGACGGACCTGCCGCGCCGCGCGGTGAGCAGCTTCTCCGCCGTGCTCGGCTTCTGCCAGCCCACCCAGCTGCGCCGCACCTTCCAGCTGGACTACATCAACCAGGAGCGCGCACGCGCCTACGCCCCGTTCCTCAACTACAACACCTGGTACGACATCGGCTACTTCTCCCCGTACACCGAGAAGGACGCGCTGGCCACCGTGAAGCTCTTCGGCGAGGAGCTGGTGAAGAAGCGCGGCGTGAAGATGGATTCCTTCCTGTTCGACGACGGCTGGGACAACACGGAGACGCTGTGGGAGTTCCACAAGGACATGCCCAACGAGTTCCGCAAAATCCGCAAACTGGCGGAAAGCTACGGCGCGGATCCCGGCGTGTGGTTCTCCCCGTGGGGCGGCTACGGCAAGCCGCACGACATGCGCCTGCAGGCCGCCGGCGACCGCTTCGAGACCAACGAGCGCGGGTTCGCCCTCTCCGGTCCCAAGTACTATGAGCATTTCAAGAACATGTGCCTGCACATGATCAAGGAGAACGGCATCAACCACTTCAAGTTCGACGGCACCTCCGGCGAGGCCGAGCCCGCCAAGGGCTCCAGGTTCGGGTCCGACTTCGAGGCCGCCATCTGCCTCATCAGCGAGCTGCGCGACGTGCGGCCCGACCTGTACATCAACCTCACCACCGGCACCTGGTCCTCCCCGTTCTGGTTCGGCATCGCGGATTCCATCTGGCGCGGCGACTGGGACCACGACTTCTGCGGCGAGGGCTCCAACCGCAACCAGTGGATCACCTTCCGAGACGCGCAAATCTACCTCAACAACGTTAAGATTTCCCCGCTCTTCCCCATCAATTCCCTCATGACCCACGGCGTCATCTACAACAGGAGCGCCCGCGGACTCACCACCACAGAGGGGGACGACCTCGCCAAGGAAATCTGGAGCGGCTTCGGCCTGGGCACGCAGATGGAGGAGCTGTACATCACGCCCTCCATGCTCAAGGCCAAGGAGTGGGACGCGCTGGCCGCCGCCGCCAAGTGGGCGCGCGCCAACGGGGAAACCCTGGTGGATTCCCACTGGGTGGGCGGCAACCCCGTGGACCTCGTGGTCTACGGATTCGCCTCCTGGTCCCCCGCCAAGGGCATCCTCACCCTCCGCAACCCCGCCGCAGAGCCGCAGGAGTTCGTCTTCGACCCCGCCGCCATCTGGGAGCTTCCCGTCGGCGCGCCGGTCAAGTACAAGCTCAGCTCGCCCAAGGGCGACAAGCTGCCCGCCAGGGTGGCGGAGGCCGGCAAGCCTGTCACCATCAAGCTGGCGCCGTTCGAGGTGCTGGTGCTGGAGGGCGCTCCGGTGAAGTGAGCCGTTTTTCCCACCATTCAACCAAGCGGGGCTTCCGGATGGAAGCCCCGTTTTTTTTCGGCGAGTGTGGAGGGCGGTCAATTTTCCGCGACACCCGCCACGGCCTGGTTCTTGAAACGCTCAAAGACCTCGCGGGGCTTGTCGGGAGTTTGGCGGAGCGCGGCGTAAATCTGGTCGCGCATCTCCAGGGCAGCCTGCAGGGCGGCCTCCTCCGTGCCGTACTGGCGGTCGGAGAAGTACTTGGTGAACTGGTTCCACTTGCGGCAGATGCTCAACCTCCAGCCCTGGAAGGAAGTGGTCTCGTACGTGTATCGCGTGATGTTGCGCTGGGTCATGGTATTTGTCTTTCTTGTTTTGTTTGCGCCGCGGCGGAACGGATATCCGCCGGCGGCACCCACAACATGCCACATCCCCATCCCGCCCGCAATCTAACAATATAATTGTTAGGTGCGCGGTTAAAGCGCCGTTTGTTCTCCATCGTGCTTGCGGGGTGGCGGGTACATGTGATAGAATGGGCGGCGGATGATGGAGATGCTGTACAACGCCACGCAGAACGTGGCAAGCGAGATACCGTGGCTGTTCCCGGTGTTCTTTGCGATGTTCGGGGCGTGCATCGGCTCGTTCCTGAACGTGGTGATCTACCGCCTGCCGCGGGGGCTGAGCGTGAACGAGCCGTCGCGCTCGTTCTGCCCCACCTGCAAGGAACCCATCCCGTGGTACCTGAACATCCCCATCCTGAGCTGGCTGATGCTGCGCGGGCGCAGCGCGTGCTGCAACACGCCCATCTCCGTACGCTACTGGCTGGTGGAGGTGGCAACCGCCCTGCTCTTCGGCCTGGTGGCGTGGTATTTCTCGGTGGAGGACATCATCACGCAGGCCCTGCTGTGCGTGTGGGTGGCGGCCATGCTGGCCACACTGTGCATGGATTGGGAGCAGATGGTGGTGATGCCATCGCTCATGGTGGTGGCGGCCGTTGCGGGAGTGCTGGTGTCGCTGTTGTCGCCGTGGTTTGCGGGGGATGCGCTGGTGCCGGAGCAAGGTCTGATGCTGAGCCTGTGGGGCGCGGTGGTGGGATTCGGGTTCTTCCGCCTGGTGGGCTGGGCGGGTACCATCGCCTTTGGACGGCACCGCAAAGAGTTTGACCAGCCGCAGGGGTGGAAACTCCACCAGGCGGCGAACGGGGACGACATCGTTCTGGAATTTGAAGGCGGCGAAACCCTGCTGTGGAGCCGCGTGTTCGCGGAACCCGCCAACACGCTGGTGCTGCACGGTGCCGTGCTGTCGGACGGCCGCGGCGGCGGGGGCGACATCTCGTTTTCTGCGGAAGCGGCGGTGCTGGAGGACGGCACGCGCGTGGAGCTGGAGGCGGTGGAATGCCTTTCCGGCACCTGCGGCGGGTACCGCTCGCGGCAGGCGGCCATGGGCAGCGGGGATGCGTGGATTGCCATGGGCATCGGCGCGCTGCTGGGCTGGGAGGGCGTGCTGTTCTCGCTGGTGGCGGGCAGCTTCATCGGGCTGGCGCTGGCGGTGGTGTCGCGCGTGGGATTCGGCAGGCCGATGCCGTTCGGCCCGGCGCTGATCCTGGCGGCTGGCATATGGTTGTTCTTCGGCGTGCAGATCGACGCCTGGCTGATGGATTGGATGGGGTGGTACTAACGCAAGTGAATGATGGAGTATGATTTTCTCATAGTGGGCGCGGGGTTGTTCGGCGCGGTGTTTGCCGAGCGCGCCACCGCAGCGGGTAAGCGCGTGCTGGTCATCGACAAGCGCAGCCACATTGCCGGGAACGTGTACACGGAACCCGTGGCGGGCATCAACGTCCACCGCTACGGCCCGCACATCTTCCACACCCACATGGACGAGGTCTGGGAATACGTCCACCGCTTCGCCCGGTTCAACGACTTTGTGTACCGCCCGCTGGCCAGCTACCACGGCGAGATGTACTCCCTGCCCTTCAACATGCACACCTTCGAGCAGATGTGGGGCGTGACCACCGCGGAGGAGGCCGCAGCGCGCATCGCGCAACAGCGCGGCGCCGCCCCCGCAGAACCGCAGAACCTGGAGGAGCAGGCCATCAGCCTGGTGGGCACGGAGATATACGAAAAACTCATCAAGGGCTACACGGAGAAGCAGTGGGGCCGCCCCTGCACGGAGCTGCCGTCCTTCATCATCAAGCGTCTCCCCGTGCGTCTGGAGTACAACGACAACTACTTCAACGACCCCCACCAGGGCATCCCCATGGGCGGCTACACCGCCATGGTGCAGCGCATGCTGGAGGGAATCGAGGTGCGGCTGGGGCAAGACTACCTGGCGGACCGCGCCGCGTGGGACGCGCTGGCGCCGCGTGTGGTGTACACCGGGCCCATCGACGCGTTCTTCGGCTACCGCCTGGGCACGCTGGAATACCGCTCGCTGCGCTTCGAGACCGAGGTGCTGGAGCAGCCCGATTTCCAAGGCCGCGCCGCCGTCAACTACACCGACCGCGAAACGCCGTGGACCCGCATCATCGAACACAAGCACTTCGAGTTCGGAACGCAGCCGAAAACCGTCGTCACCCGCGAATTCAGCAAGGAATGGCAGCGCGGCGACGAGCCGTACTACCCCGTGAACGATGCCCGCAACGCCGCCCTCTACGCGCAGTACCGCGAGCTGGCTGACGCCGAGCCGCGCCACCTCTTCGGCGGCCGCCTGGCGGAGTACCGCTACTACGACATGGATGACGTCATCCACCTGGCCCTGGAGGCCGCCGCAAGGGAATTCAACCGCGGATAATTGGGCGGGGGCATATTGTTTTGCTTATTGCACTTGACGGGGGCGGCCGGGATTGGTACACTCCCTCCGTAACCCGCGATTGGAAAGTCCGCCGTTTGCAAATCCAGCATTCCGCTAGACATCCAATCGCGGTTTTTTTCTTGACTCCGTTTCCATATTGCAATAAAACGTCCTTGCCGGTCAGCTTTTGAGAGCCTCCGGCGGGCTTGTTCCGCTGGACATAGTAGGGGGAAGTGCCCTTCGCCGGCCCAGCTCCCGCGATGGGAGGCGGCTAACTTCGGGGATTGGTCCCGCGGCTCGCCGCCTTTCTTCCGGGAGCGTTTTTTGCATAAGGCTGCTTCGGAACAGCCGGCGCGCGCGCCCGCTTCCTCCCCCGATGCTCGGTTTACGGGCCTTTCAATATGCGCTTGCCAAGGCGGGCGGGTCATGCTAAACTGCGCGCGCAGGCGCATGGAAGAGCGTCTGCACGAGAACCATGGCAAACGACACCATAATGGCCCCGGCCGATGCCCTCGATGCCCTGTACGGCAGCGATACCTTCGGCATCAAGACGATGGAGAAGTACCTCTCCAAGAGCGCGTTCAAGAAGATGCTCACCACGGTCCAGCAGGGTGGGCCGCTTGATCCCAGCATCGCGGAGGAGGTGGCCCAGGCCATGAAGATTTGGGCGCTCTCCAAGGGCGCCACGCACTACACCCACTGGTTCCAGCCGCTCTCCGACGCCACGGCGGAGAAGCACGACTCCTTCGTGGAGCCTGACGGCAAGGGCGGCATGATATGCGAGTTCACCGGCAAGACCCTCATTCAGGGCGAGCCGGACGCATCGTCCTTCCCGAACGGCGGCATCCGCGCCACCTTCGAGGCTCGCGGCTACACCGCCTGGGACCCCACCAGCCCCGCCTTCATCAAGCGCACCGCGCACACCGCCACCCTCTGCATCCCCACGGCGTTCTGCTCGTACACCGGGGAGGCTCTGGACAAGAAGACGCCGCTGCTGCGCTCCATGGCGGCGGTGAGCAAGCAGGCTTCCCGCGTGCTGCGCTGCTTCGGCGTGGAGCACAGTTTCGTGGGCAGCGATTTGGGCGCGGAGCAGGAGTATTTCCTGGTGGACCGCGACCTGTACCTGCGCCGCCCTGACCTCATCGAGACGGGGCGCACGCTCTTCGGCTGCCTGCCGCCCAAGCACCAGCAGATGGAGGACCACTACTTCGGCTCCATCAAGGAGCGCGTGCTGGAGTTCATGAGCTCCGTGGACCACGCGCTGTGGGCGCTCGGCGTGCCCGCCAAGACCCGCCACAACGAGGCCGCGCCCGCGCAGTTCGAGCTGGCCCCGCTCTACGAGCCGGTGAACGTGGCCGTGGACCACAACGTGATGATCATGGACATCCTGCAGCGCCAGGCCCTCAAGCACAACCTGGTCTGCCTGCTGCACGAGAAGCCCTACGCCCACGTCAACGGCTCCGGCAAGCACAACAACTGGTCCCTCTCCACGCCGGAGATGGGCTCCCTGTTCAGCCCCGGCAAGACCCCGCACAGCAACCTGCTCTTCCTCACCCTGCTGGCCTCCGTCATCCGCGCCATCGACCTGCATGCGGACATGCTGCGCGCGTCCATCTCCAAGGCCGGAAACGACCACCGCCTCGGCGCGCAGGAGGCCCCGCCCTCCATCATCTCCATCTTCCTGGGCGACCAGCTGACCGACATTATCGAGCAGATCAAGAAGGGCGGTGCCAAGCGCTCCGCCGTGAAGAGCCAGGTGAAGCTGGGGGTGGACATCCTGCCCACTCTGCCGCAGGACACGTCCGACCGCAACCGCACCTCGCCGTTCGCGTTCACGGGGAACAAGTTCGAGTTCCGCGGCGTGGGCGCCTCGCAGACCTGCGCGTGGCCCATGACCATCCTCAACACCATTGTGGCGGAATCCCTGGACCACGTGGCCACCAAGCTGGAACCGCATGCCGGCAAGCCCGGCTTCAACGATGCCGTGGCCAAGCTCCTGCGCGAGATGGTCACCAAGCACGACCGCGTCATCTTCAACGGCAACGGCTACTCCCAGGAATGGGTGAAGGAGGCCGCACGCCGCGGCCTGCCCAACATCAAGTCCGCAGAGGAGGCCATGGACGTCATGGTCCGCAAGGACACCATCGCGCTCATGGACAAGTACAACGTGCTCACCAAGGCGGAATCCGTGGCGCGCAAGGAGGTGCTGATGGAGAACTACATCAAGCTCATCGACATCGAGGCCAAGACCTGCCTCAACATGCTGCGCACCATCTACGCGCCCGCCATCGAGGCCCAGCTCACCGCCATCTCCAACACCGTCTG
>JAUNNT010000024.1:0-24154 GCA_030531305.1 Akkermansia sp. | reverse complement strand
GCGGCATCAAGGCCGGGCTCAAGGCCGCACAGGACAAGGCCACCCGCATCGGCAAGCTCTATGATGAGATCCCCCAGCGCGTCGCCGCCTTGGAGAAGGCCATCGCCGCCTGCACCCCCGCCAAGATGCGCGCCGCCATGGAGGCCGCCCGCACCACCGTGGACACCCTGGAAACCATCGTGGACGCGGACCTGTGGCCCGTGCCCACCTACGCCCAGATGCTCAACATCCACAGCAGGTAAAAAACCGCACGGCACGGCCGCCGCAGCGATTTTTTGGCTGCGCGGATGAAATTTGTGTTGACCGCCCGCGTGGGTGGGCGTATAATGCGCGCGCCCGGTTGGGCCTGGTGGCTTGGCGGGGTTCTTAACAACTCAATACATATCACCAATACTATGGCAAAGTACGCTATTAACGGTTTCGGGCGCATTGGCCGCAATGTCCTTCGCGCCATGTCCCAGACTGAACTCGAGAAGGTTGTGGCCATCCACGACCTTACCCCCATCGAGACCACCGCTCACCTGCTGAAGTACGACTCCACGCAGGGCAAGTTCAACGGCACGGTTGAAATCAAGGGCGAGGACATCCTCGTTGTCAACGGCCACGAGATCAAGATTCTTGGCGGCATGCTGGGCCCGGACCAGCTGCCCTGGAAGGAGCTCGGCGTGGACGTGGTCCTGGAGTCCACCGGCCTGTTCACCGCCCGCGAGAAGGCTGAGGGCCACATCAAGGCCGGCGCCAAGAAGGTGCTCATCTCCGCCCCCGCCAAGAACCCGGACCTCACGTTCTGCATCGGCATCAACGACAACGAGTACGACGCCGCCAAGCACAACATCGTGTCCAACGCCTCCTGCACCACCAACTGCCTTTCCCCGATGGTGAAGGTGCTGAACGACAAGTTCGGCATCGAGAAGGGCATGATGAGCACGATCCACTCCTACACGAACGACCAGCGCATCCTGGACCTCCCGCACAAGGATCCCCGCCGCATGCGCTCCGCCGCCATCAACATCATCCCCACCACCACCGGCGCCGCCAAGGCCATCGGTGAGGTGATTCCCCAGCTCAAGGGCCTGCTCAACGGCGCGTCCTTCCGCGTGCCCACCCCGACCGGCTCCCTGACCGACTTCGTGGCCATCCTGAAGAAGGACGTGACCGTGGAGGAGGTGAACGCCGCCATGAAGGAGGCCGCCGAGGGCCCGATGAAGCACATCCTCGAGTACTCCGAGGAGGCCCTGGTGCTCCAGGACATCGTGTCCAACCCCCACTCCTGCATCTTCGATTCCGGCTTCACCTATGTGGTGGGCGGCAACATGGTGAAGGTATGCGGCTGGTACGACAACGAATGGGGTTACTCCAACCGCGCCGCGGAAGCCATGAAGAAGCTGGGCGACTCCATCGCCTAAGCCTCCGGCTTGAAACCATTACTTCCGGCGGGAAGGTGCCACGGCGCCTTCCCGCCTTTTTTTGCCACAAAAAAGCGGCCCGTCGGCGATTTTTTTCGACATTTTGGCCCGGCGGGTGCTTAATAGGGATGGGAAAACGTTTATGAAAAACCACATGAGAACATTCCGGTATTTGGCGATATGCCTGTTGGGACTGGGCGCCGCGAACGTCTTCGGCGAAATGGCGCCCGCCACAGAAGACGAACTTGCCGAGCTTCGCGAATCGGCCGCGGAAGGCGGGCGGGGCTGTGATTGGGACGTTCAGGGCGCTATGCCCGACGTTCTTGTCAGCCCGAACGGACGCATCCAGGCCGTGCTTCATCTGGCAATGAGCGGGGCGCAATCCTTCTACTTCCAAATCTACCATGAGCGCGGCGGCAAGTGGCTCAAGGCGCCCGATACGGTGTTTGCGACGCGCTATGCCGATGTGCGGCACATCCGCATGACGGACGAAGCCTTGGAGCTGACGGTGAAGGACGAGTACTACGGCATCACTTTCACGGAAATAATCCCGCTGGATGCGGCGGAGCACGCTGTTTGCTACCGCGAGGCGAGAATGATGCGCTACCATCCGCTGCACGAGGCTGCCGCCAACGGCAACGCCGGCCAAATCCGCGCGCTGCTGGCAAGCCCCAAGGTGAACCCGCGCCTGCTGGATTTCGAGGGGAAGTACGCTTGGGAGGTGGCTGCCAACGACGAGTGCCGCACCCTGCTGCGCCAGGCTGCCGGAGAGCCGAGCCGCGCCGCCGATGCGGCCGCCACCCTCACCTACCTGCGCTCCATGAACGAGGACTACGCATTCCAGCCCCAAGACCTGCAAACCCTGGAACAGATACAGGGGAAGGAAGAATGAAGCCGCCGCATGGCACCTTGCGTTCTTGGCATTCATCAATTGCAATTTCTCCTTGACATCTCCCCCTTTTTCCCCTTAACTTTGAATCCTAACCCTGATTCCATTATTATGAAGACCCCCATGCTTCTCACCATCGCATTCTCCCTCCTCACGCTCGGTTCCCAGGCCGCCACCGTGGACGACGCGGCAAAAACCGCAGCGGATGCAGTGAACGCCATCAACGCCGTCAATGAGCAGGGCAAGACTCCGCTTATGCTTGCCGCCGCCAGGGGCAGCGTGGATAAAATCCAGAAACTCATCGCCGACGGTGCCGATGTCAACGCCGCCAACAACGAGGGCGAAACCGCCCTCATGTGCGCCTGCGACAACGGGGAGGAGGGGGCAGTCCAGGCCCTCCTGGAAGCCAAGGCGGATGTGAACGCGCGCAACAAGATGGGAGAGACCCCGCTCATGCTTGCCAGCTGCGTCTACGCGCCCCAAGTCCTTGAAGCCCTCATCGCCGCCGGGGCAGATGTCAACGCCGCAGACGAACGGGGCTGCACGGCCCTCATGGCCGCCGCCAGGAAAGATTCCGACCTAGTGGAGATCCTGCTGAAAGCCGGCGCCAACGCCAAGGCCGTTGACAAGAACGGAAGGACCACCGTTCATTGTGCCGTCATGAACACGGATGCCGGCTGCATCAAGCCCGTCATCGCCGCCGGGGCGGATCCCAAGGCGGCGGACCATGAGGGATGCACGCCCCTGCATCTGGCCGCCATGAACTCCCGCACGGAGAGCCTGGCACCCCTCATCCGCGCCGGCGCGGATATCAATGCCAAGGACGATAACGGGAAAACCGCCCTCGACTACGCTACCGAGTTCGGTGACGAGGAGGGCGCGAACATCCTCAAAGCAGCCGCCGACGGCACCCTGCCTCCCGACGAGGAAGGTGAGGAAGAGTAACCCCGCCGTTTTCGATTTTTGTGCAAAAAACATGTCATATTTCCTTGACCTACCCCTGCCCGTGCGCTAGCATTATGGTAGCCGTCGGGCTTCACCTAACCAAAAAACTTATAGAGAATATGAAAGCGAAACACTATATCGCAGCAGTATTGGCAGCCGGCACCCTCCTGGTGCCCTCCTGCACCTCCATGTCCAACTACGACAGGATTTCCTTTGAAGACCTCGGCGGCGTTCATGAGACCATGGACGGCACCGTGGTGGCAGCCCGCTACGTGCGCGCCGACGCCTCCAACGAGACGAAGGCCTGGAGCACGGCCATCGGCACGGCGGTTGGCGCGGGTGCGGGCCAGCTGCTGGGCGGCGGCACCGGGCGCGTGGCGTCCACCGTCGGCTTCGGCGTGGTGGGAGCCCTGGCCGGCCGCGGCATTGCGGAAGGCTTCGGCACGCATGCGCAGGAGCTCACCGTGAAGGTCAGCAACGGCCGCAAGTACACGGTGACGCAGCCCATCTACAAGCAGTTCGGCGCCATCCCGGTGGGAACGCGCGGCGTGCTGCATGTGGGCAATGGCCGTTCCCGCTTCGTGCCCAACTAAAGGGCCCGCGGCAAACCGCATTTTCAGGCCACCCGACGCAATGCCAGGCACTGCGCGGGTGGCTTCTTTTTTCCTGAAACAACCAACCAAGCAATCACCATGGCATACACCGAGACAACCACGCAAAGCTGGGGCAGCCGCCTCGGCGATTCCATCAAGGGGATAATCGTCGGCATCATCCTCTTCATCGTATCATTCCCCCTGCTCTTCTGGAACGAGGGCAACTCCGTGAAGGTGGCCAAGGCCCTGGAGGAGGGACGCGGCATCACCGTGGAGGTGCAGGACATCAGCAAGATCGATCCCGCCAACGAGGGCAAGCTCGTGCACATGTGCGGGGACGCCACCACTCAGGACGTGCTGAAGGACGCCGAATTCGGCATTGAGTACAACGGCATGATGCTGCAGCGCAACGTGGAGTTCTTCCAGTGGGTGGAGAAAACCCATGAGGAAACCAAGAAGAACATGGGCGGCAGCGAAACCACCGTCACCACCTACACCTACGAGAAGAGGTGGTGCGACAAGCCCGTGGACTCGACCACATTCAAGGAGGCCGGGCACGCCAACCAGGTGTTCTACTCCGTGAGCGATGCCGAGCAGCGCGCCGAAAACGTGAAGTACGGCGCATTCAAATTCTCCCCCGGCATGATTGGGAGACTGACCAACGAGAAGATTTATTCTCTGGCGGAGTACAAGGTGCCGGACAAGCTGCGCGGCTCTACCCGTGTGGCGGACAAGTACCTGTACATCGGCCGCCCGGTGCTGGCTGCCGCTGCTGCTGCGAATGCGCAGCAGCCCGCCGCGGTGAATGCGGAGCAGACCAAGCTGGAGATTGAACAGCTGCGCCTGCAGGTGCAGCAGCAGCAGCTCGTGCTGAACGCTCCCGCCGCCACGGAGAAGCAGAAGCAGGACGCCCAGCAGGAAATTGCCCGTTTGGAGAAAGACCTCCAACAGAAGGAGGCCCTTCTCAAGCCGGCGGAACCCATCGCCGTGCAACAGGCCAAGCTGAACCTGGAGAAAGAGAAAGTCGCCCTGCATCAGCTCAAGATTTCCGCGCAGGACACCAACCTGCAGCCGGAGCAGCGCCAGAAGATTGACAACGACATCAAGCAAGCCGAGCTTGCCGTCCAACAGGCGGAGCTCAAGGTGAAGCAGGCGGAGCTCGCGGCCCAGCCTGCTGCAGCGCAGCAACCCGCGCAAGTGGAGGAACCCTGCAGCGTGGATCCCGCCAACCCGCAGGTGGGTGATGTACGCATCACCTGGGAGGTCATCAGCCCCAAAGAGGCCGTGAGCATCGTCTATGTGCAGACCGGAGACACCTTCACGCCCTACCACGCCAAGAGCGGGCGTGATGTGGCCCTGCTGGGTATGGGCGTACAGACGGCGGACGACCTGTTCACCGAGGCTGAGCGCAACAACGTCATCTTCACGTGGCTGGTGCGCTTCGGCGGCTGGTTCCTGATGTTCATCGGGCTGAACATGATCTTCAAACCCCTCTCCGTGCTGGGCGACGTGGTGCCGTTCATCGGCACGCTCATCGGCGGCGCCACCGGCATGGTGGCGGCGGTGATAGCCTTCATCCTGAGCATCATCACCATCGGAATCGCCTGGATATGGTACCGTCCCGTGCTGGGCATTGCGCTCGTGGTGGTGGCGCTGGTCATCGCCTTCCTGCTCATCAAGCGCCGCAGGAAGCCGGTAGCGGCGGATGCGGAAACGGTTTGAGACAAACAGAACTAAAAATCAAGCCCCGCTCGGCGTTATTGCCGGGCGGGGCTTTTCCTTAATGCCCGAGCGGGCGGGCAAGCGGTATGTTGTGTCGCCGCTAATCCTTCGGCACATCGGGATCCCGTGTGATGTGCGCGCGGCGCACCTTGGCGTAATCCACCTTGCCGTGCTTGCGCAGGAACTGGATGAGGCAATCACGGCCGGGCAAATTGAGCGCGCGACCGGGGTCCTTGTGGGGGAAATCGGCCCCGGCGGCAAAGCTGCTCACGCCCACGGTGTAGGTCTTTTGCGGGTCCAGGGGCGAGCCGTCCGCCAGCTTGATATCCGTGATATCCATCTTGTTGCCCTTGTGGAGGTGGGCGGAGTATGTGATTCCGGAGGCGGTGGCGGCCCCGTGGTGGTCGATGAGCGGGATGGCTGCAAGGAACGCGCGCAGCTCCTCCCCGGTGAGCTTGAAGAGCACGGTGTCGTTGCCGAAGGGATCGATGCGGAAGACATCGCTGAGGCGGATGGGACCGGCAGGCAGGTGGTCTATCCTGACGCCGCCGTAGTTGATGATGGCGACATCCACGCCGGCGATCTCCCGCACGGCATCCGAGAAGAGGCAGCCGAGCTCCTCCTTGGCGGTGATTTCGCGCACGTTTTCTGCAATCTGCTCGTTGAGGGCGGGGGTGTCCATGAATTCCTGCACCATTCCGGCGATTTCCGCATCCGGCTCGCAGGGCGCGGTGGGCAGAAGCTCCGCGTGCTTGGAAACCACCTTGCCGTCCTGCACGTCAAAGGTGATGCGGGTGAGGTAGGCGGCTTTGCTAACGGCCTGGGTAATCATGACATTGCCCGCCATGTAGGCGCCGTCCACCTTGGTGTGGGTGTGGCCGCCCACAATGGCATCCACCCAGGGGCACTGCTTGGCGAGTTCCACGTCGTCCTCGAATCCCAGGTGCGTGAGCAGGATGAGAACATCGCACCGCTCGCGCAACCACTTGTACTCCTGCGCCACCGCAAAGGGATCGCGGAAGCTGAAGCCCGCCGCCTTTTCCGGCAGCACGTCCGGGATGCCGTTCGGGCCGAGCTGCAGCAGGCCGAGCACGCCGATGGTCACTCCCTTGCGCTCGAAGATGCGGTAGGGTTGGATGAGGATGCGGTCCTTGTCCTCCGCTTCCGCATTGGCGCACACCACGCGGAATTCCGCGCTGTCGACGAGGTCGCGCAAGGCATCCATGCCGTTGTCGAACGAATGGTTGCCGAGGGCGCTCAGGTTGAAGCCGATGCGGTTCATGATCGCGACGACAGGCCAGCCGGAGCGGGGGTGCATGTCGCTGTACGGATTGCCGGTGCGGTTGTCGCCCGCGGAAAGGAGCAAGGCCTGCGGGTCCTTGGCGCGCTCCTGTTTCACCAGGGTGGCGAGCTTGGGCATGTTGTCCAGCGCGGCGTGCATATCGTTGATTCCGAGCACGGTGACCTGCTCTGCGCCGGCAGGGCATGCCAGGCAGAGCAACGCGGCGCACAGGATGCGGCGGAGTGTTCTCTTTTGCATGTCAGTCTTTGGGTTTGGCGGTGAAAATCTTGCGCTTGGCCTTCATGGGGCTGTCCGGGGCGATCTCGTTGCCGTAGGCATCGTAGAGCTTGGCTATGCGTTTCACGCCCGCCGCGCGCGCGGCATCTGCGGCCTTCGCACCCGCGAAGACCTCCACTTCCTTGTTGTCGACGTACACTTTCATGGCGAGTGTACTATTGTAGCAGGTGCAGCGCGGGCTCTCAAACTTTTTTTTCACCAAATTTGACGGAATTTGACGGAATGCAGACGCGCAAGCCCGCCCGGCGTTGAGCCGGGCGGGCTTGTGATATTTCGGCGTGCGGAGCACGCGAATGCTTACTCCGTGGGCTGTTCAGCTTCCGCGGAGTAATCGATGGCGGCGAGGGCCTGGTAGAGGTTCCAGCGGTGCTTGACATCGCCTTCCTCCAGGGCCAGCAGTTTTTCGAAGCGCTCCTTGTTGCCGCGGGCGAGGAGGCGGAAGCGGTTCTCACCGCCCTTGCCGTCGGCACCCACCAGGGCTTCACGCACGGACATCTTGGGGGCCTTGCTCTTGATGGTGAGCGGGTTCTTGCCCTGCTTGACGTTGTCCGGGTTGAAGTTGTAGAGCAGCACGCGGCCGCAGTCCACGGCAGCCTTCTGGCGATCGAGTCCGTCGGCCATGTTGATGCCGTGGTTGATGCAGTGGCTGTAGGCAATGATGAGGGCGGGCCCATCGTACTCCTCAGCCTCCACAAGGGTCTTGAGGGTGTGCTCGTCGTTGGCGCCGAGCGCGACCGCGGCGACATAGATGTTGCCGTAGGTCATGGCCATGTAGCCGATGTCCTTCTTGACCTGGTCCTTGCCGCTGGTGGCGAACTTGGCCACAGCGGCGCGCGGGGTGGACTTGGAGCACTGGCCGCCGGTGTTGGAGTACACCTCGGTGTCCAGCACCATGACCTTGATGTTGCGGCCGGAAGCCAGCACGTGGTCCAGGCCGCCGTAGCCGATGTCGTACGCCCAGCCGTCGCCGCCGAGAATCCAGACGGACTTGCGGACGAGGTAGTTGGCATGGGCCTTGAGGGCGGCAAGCTCGGGCTTGTCGCCGCAGGCGGCCTTGATGGCGGCCACGGTCTCGCGTGCGCGCTGCACGTCCGCCTCGGTCTTCTGCGGGTTGTCTTTGATGGCCTGCACCAGCTCGGTGCCGACGGCATCGGCGGCGGCGTCCAGCAGCTCGAGTGCGAACTGCTGCTTCTTGTCGAGGGAGACGCGGAAGCCGAGGCCGAATTCGGCGTTGTCCTCAAAGAGGCTGTTGCTCCAGGCGGGTCCAAGGCCGTCCTTGCCGTGTGACCACGGTGTGGTGGGCAGGTTGCCGCCGTAGATGGAGGAGCAGCCGGTGGCGTTGGAGACCACGAGGCGGTTGCCGAAGAGCTGGGTGAGGGCCTTGATGTAGGGAGTCTCGCCGCATCCGGCGCAAGCGCCGGAGAACTCAAAGAGCGGGCGCAGGAACTGCGCGTCGCGCACCGTGGAGCCGTTGAGCTTCGTGCGGTCCGGGTCCGGCAGCTTGTCGAAGAACTCCCAGTTCTCCGCCTGGGGCTTGAGGGCCTGGGCGGCGGGGGTCATGATCAGGCTGCCCGTGGGGCACACGCGGGAGCAGAGCGTGCAGCCCGTGCAGTCCGATGCGGACACCTGGATGATGAACTTCTTGCCCTGCCATTCCTTGTGCATTTTTGAGGCGTCCGCGCACTTGAGCGTGGCGGGAGCGCCCGCGAGGTCGGCGGGGTCGGCCATCTGTGCGCGCAGGGCGGCGTGCGGGCACACGGTGGTGCACTTGCCGCACTGGATGCAGGCCTTGGAGGTTTCGGTCTTCTCCGGCTCCCACACGGGAATCATGAGGGCGAGGTTGCGCTTCTCGTACTGCGTGGTGCCGCTGGGGAAGGTGCCGTCGGCGGGCATCTCGGAGACCTTGACGTCGTTGCCGTTGCCGGCGATGATCTTGCCGAGGACGTCCTTGACGAACGCGGGTGCGTCGCCGTGCACGCAGGGGGGAATCTCATGCCCGGTGATTTCCGTGCCGAGGGTGACCTTGTGGAGGTTGTCCAGGGAGGCGTCCACGGCGGCGATGTTCTTGGCGACGACTTCCTCGCCCTTCTTGCCGTAGGTTTTCTTAATGGCCTCCTTGATGTAGCCGATGGCCTCGTCCGCGGGAATCACGCCGGAGAGCTTGAAGAAGCAGGTCTGCATGATCATGTTGATGCGGCCGCCCATGCCGGTGGCCTTGGCCACCTTGAAGGCATCGATGCAGTACATGGTGATGTGCTTGTCGATGATCTGCCTCTGCATGCGTGCGGGGAGGGAATCCCACACCTTGTCCGGGGCCACGGCGGTGTTCATGAGGAAGGTGGCGCCGTCCGCGGCGTTCTTCAGGAAGTCCAGGATGTTCAGCAGGCTGGGCTGGTGCAGCGCGATGAAGTTGGCGCTGTGGATGAAGTACGTGCTGTGGATGGGCTTGGGGCCGAAGCGCAGGTGCGAGATGGTGGAGGAGCCGGACTTCTTGGAGTCGTATTCGAAGTAGCCCTGCACATACAGGTCCGTGTGCTTGCCGATGATCTTGATGGCGTCCTTGTTGGCGCCCACCGTGCCGTCCGAGCCCAGGCCGTAGAACAGGCAGCGCGTCACCTCCGGGGACTCCGTGGAGTATTCCGGGTCGTAGGCGATGCTCTTGCCGGTCACGTCGTCCTCGATGCCAACGGCGAATCCGGTCATGGGCTGGGGCTTGGCGAGCTCGTCGTACACGCCCTTGACCATGGCCGGGGTGAAATCCTTGGAGCCGAGGCCGTAGCGGCCGCCCACGACGATGGGCATCTCGAAGGGCAGCGTGCCCGCGGCCTTGGCGGCGTAGAGCGCCTGGGTGACGTCCTGCATGAGCGGCTCGCCTTGGCTGCCGGGTTCCTTGGTGCGGTCCAGCACGGCGATCTTCTTCACGGTCTTGGGCAGGGCGGCAATCACGTCCTCCGCGGGGAACGGGCGGTACAGGCGCACCTTGAGCACGCCCACGTCCCCGCCCATGGCCTGCACGGTTTCCAGGCAGGCCTCCGCGCCGGAGCCCATGATGACGATGACGCGGGTGGCCTCCGGGCTGCCGATGTATTCCACCACGTCGTAGTGGCGGCCGGTGAGCTCGCCGAACTGCTTCATGCAGTCCTTGACGATGGCGGGAACGGCGTTGTAGTACTTGTTGACGGTCTCGCGGCCCTGGAAGTAGACATCCGGGTTCTGGGCTGTGCCGCGCACGAAGGGAGCGTCCGGGGTGAGCCCGCGGGCGTGGAACTCGTCCACGCACTTCTGGTCGATCATGGCGCGCAGGGTGTCGTCCGTGATGTCGGCAATCTTGCCGACCTCGTGTGAGGTGCGGAAGCCGTCGAAGAAGTTGATGAAGGGCACGCGGCTCTTGAGTGTGGCGGCGTGGGCGATGGCGGCCATGTCCGGAGCCTCCTGGGTGCTGGCGCCGCAGAGCATGGCGAACCCGGTGGAGCGGCAGGCCATCACGTCGCTGTGGTCGCCGAAGATGGACAGGCCCTGCGCCGCGAGCGCGCGGGCGGCGATGTGGAACACGCAGGGCGTGAGCTCGCCCGCAATCTTGAACATGTTCGGAATCATCAGCAGCAGGCCCTGGGAAGCCGTGAACGTGGTGGCCAGGGAGCCGGTCTGCAGCGCGCCGTGCACCGCGCCCGCGGCACCGGCCTCGCTCTCCATCTCCACGATGGAGGGAACGGTGCCCCACAGGTTCTTGCGGTCCACGGAGGTCCAGGTTTCCGCCGCCTCGCCCATGGGGGAGGAGGGCGTGATGGGATAGATGGCCGCCACTTCCGAGCAGCGGTACGCCACGGAGGCCACGGCCTCGTTGGCATCAATGGTACTGTATGTCGTGTTCATGATAATGATGACTTTGGTAAAATTCAGCGCGTACGCGCCTCGCGCGCAACGCGTGCGCATTGTACGCCCGCGCGCGGGAATTTTCAATCAAAAAATCAGGAAATGACCAAAAAAGAGGTGCATCTGGCGGAACGCCAGATGCACCTTGGAAATTCCCCGCGCCACTGGCGCGGCTCTATTTACAAATTGTCAATTGTCAATTGTAAATTACTGGGGCATTTTGCCGGTGGTGAAGTACTTTTCGATTTCCTCCAGGGTGCGGCCCTTGGTCTCCGGCATGAAGAAGGCGGCGGTGATGAAGTAGATCACCGTGAAGCCCGCCAGGGTGAAGAACACGCTGGAGTAGCCGTACGCGCCCACCCACGGCAGGAAGGTGCCCGCAATGGTGGTGGAGACGAGCTGGTTGATGAGCAGGGCGATGGCCATGCCGTTGGCGCGGATGCGGGTGGGCATCAGCTCGGAGAGCGCCAGCCACACGCACACGCCCGGGCCCGCCGCGTAGAACGCGATGAACACGACGAAGAAGGCGGTCACCAGCCAGCCCGTTATCGGGGAGGGCTTCATGCCGATTTCCGCGCGCTTGACCTCCAGCTTCTGCACCTCGGCCACACCCTCGTTCATGGAGAACGCGGGGGCGATGATGGCGCGGTCGCCGTTGCTTTCCAGCTGCTGGATGGTCTTGATGGTGTCGGCCTTCATGGCCTCGTCCTTCCACTGCACCTGAAGCTCGCCCATGCGGATCTTGTCGGAGAGGGTCTCGGCCTTGGCCTCGGCCACGGTTTCGGCCTGCTCGGCCTTCATGCTCTCCTCATACCCCTTGCGGGCGGCCTCCACGTCCACGTCGCCCATGGCGGCGTCCTCGTAGTCCAGCGCGGAGGCGTCCTTCACCTGCGCCACGGCGGCGGCGCGGTCAAAGTGCTCGTTGACGATCTGGTTGGTGTCCTTGCCCTGCTGGTAGGTGACGATGAGCTGCATGCCGGGGACGACCTCCGCATTGGCGGAGCGCACGGCATCTGCCACGGAGACCTTGAGGTAGGCGCCGTCCTTCACCTGCTGCTGCACGTACTCGGTCACGTCCGTGCGGTCGCTTTCAAGCGTGAGGAACATGGCACCCACGCCGGCCAGGCCCACGATGATGCCCAGCGTGCCCATCTTGAGCAGGAAGGTGCGGCCCTTCAAGTCCACCAGGGACACGGCCACGATGGTCATGAGCATGTTGACCACCTTGATGGCAAGGTCTGCGATGTTGGCGGTTTCGCCCTCAAGGCCGGCCTGCTGGAAGATCTTGACGGAGTAGTTGAGGACGGAGTTGATGCCGGTGGCCTGGGTGCAGGCGAGCACCACGACGGCCAGGATGAAGGGGATGACGTACTTGCGCTGGAAGAGGGTATCGCCCTTGGCGGCCTCCTTCATCTGCGCCTTCTGCTCCTCCTCGGCCTTGTCGGCGGCCTTCATCTCCGCCAGGATTTCCTTGGCGGCCTCGTCGCCGTTGTTGGCGGCGAGCGAGATGAGAGCCTCGTCCTCACGCCCGCGGCGGTACAGCCAGCGCGGGGATTCCTTCAGCTTGAACGCGCCGAAGAACAGGATCAGGCCCGGCAGCGCGGAGCACCAGAAAATCGTCTTCCAGGCAATCGCCTTGTCCGCCAGGGAGACCGTCACGTCCGTGGCGGCACCCACCCACGCCGTGGTGGCAATGCCCACCACAGCCGCGAACACCAGGCCCACCGTCAGCAGGAACTGGAACATGCCCGTGCCCTTGCCGCGGGACTGCGCGTCCAGGCATTCCGCCAGGTACATGGGCACCACCACGCCGACCAGGCCGGCGGATGCGCCCTGCAGGATACGGCCGACCATGAGCATCCAGTAGACGTTGTTGGAGAAGCAGATGACCGGGATGCTCAGGGTGAAGAGCAAGGCGGAAAGGATGATGACCTTGCGGCGGCCCAGCCACTCCGCCAGCATGCCGGCGAAGAGCGAGGATATCACCGAGCCGAACAGCACGGCGGCCACCACGCTGGAAAGCTGGCCCAGCGTGTACGTGGAGGTCTTTTCAATGTACGGCAGCGCGGCGGCAATCACGCCTACGTCGATTCCGTACAGGAGGCCGCCCAGTCCCGCCATAAACATCAGGTACCAGGCATAACGTTTCACAGAGGCGGGGAGAGCCGCCTTGGCAGAGTCTGTACTCATAACGCGGTCATTATATCCATTTCCCCTCCATGGTGCAACCATAAATTCACCGCCCCACCTGTTATCAAATGCGTTTGACAGCGCGGGCGGGGGTGGATGGTTGGCCTGAATGGGCGTGGTTGGTTGGCATGCGTTGGCGTGTATCCACCCCGCGCAAGGCGGGGTTACGTGTCGAGACATATCGGGCGTGGTTACCCCCAGGGCTTACGCCCTGGGCTGGAAAAAGTGAACGCCACCAAGGTGGCTCAAAGCAAGCGCGCCATCCGGCGTGGAGCATATGTCCCCGCACGCCAAGCGTGCCAAATATTGAGCCGCCTAGCGGCGACAACCTTTTCCAGCCCACGGCGTAAGCCGTGGGGGTGTCCCCTTTCGCACTTACAACTAACGCAACCCCGCCTTGTGCGGGGTGGATACACGCCAACGCTTCGGAACACATGTGATCACCGACCTGCCTGTTGGCAAATGCGTTTGACACGGCGAACGCGCTTGTGCTAGAGTATATGCGTATGAAGACGCATTTGATAGCCATAGCATTGGCGTGCTGCGCGGGGTATGTCGCCCCGGTGCTGGCACAGGAGGAGTCGGAGGATTTGCCGCCGGAGGTTCGCATCACCGTGCGCACGGCCAAGGAGGGCCAGGCGGAATCCCAGTACAACCTGGGCGTGATGTACTCCCAGGGCAAGTTCATGGAGCAGAACGACCGCAAGGCCGTGTACTGGTGGCGCAAGGCCGCCGTGCAGGGCCACGCCATGGCCCAGAACAACCTGGCCATCATGTACATGCAGGGCAAGGGCGGGCTGGACCGCAGCGACGAGGAGGCCGCCAAGCTCTTCCGCCAATCCGCGGAACAGGGCTACAAGGAGGCGCAGCACAACCTGGCGGTCATGCTGGTGAAGGGCCAGGGCGTGGAGAAGAACCAGCAGGAGGCCGTGGAGTGGTTCCGCAAGGCCGCCGCGCAGGGACACCCCGGCGCCAAGGACGCCCTCAAGCAGCTCGGTGAAAAAGCAGAATAACCCTTAACCCCAATCCATAACATGTCTATTCCCAAATACAACTTCGATATCCACACCCACACCGTCTTCGGCGCGGGCAGCCTGAACACGCTGCATGAGCAGAAGCTCCCCGGCCGCAAGGCCCTGCTGGTCATCTCCTGCGGCAAGTCCACCCGCGCCAACGGCTCGCTGGACCGCACCATCGCACAGCTGGAGCAGGCCGGCGTGAAAGTGGCACTGTTCGACCAGGTGCAGGCCAACCCGCTCAAAGACACCGTGATGGACGGCGCCCAGGCCGCGCGCGACGCCGGCAGCGACTTCATCGTGGCGCTGGGCGGCGGCAGCGTGATGGACGCCTCCAAGGCCATTGCGCTGATGGCCACCAACCCCGGCGACCTGTGGGACTACGTGCAGTTCGGCACGGGCGGCCGCAAGCCCGTGGAGAACACCCCCCTGCCCCTGGTGGCCATCACCACCACCGCCGGAACGGGGTCCGAGACGGACGGCGGCGGCGTCATCACCAACCCGGAGACGCATGAGAAGACCGCGGTGTTCGACGGGCACCGGCTGATGCCCGTGCTGGCCATCGTGGATCCGGAGCTGATGCTCAGCGTGCCGCCCAAGTTCACCGCGTTCCAGGGGTTCGACGCCCTCTTCCACAGCACGGAGGGATACATCGCCAAGCAGGCCAACTTCATGAGCGACCTCGTCTCGCTCGGCGCCATCGAGAACGTCGGCAGCCACCTCGCCGCCGCCGTGGCTCAGGGAAGCGACCTCTCAGCCCGCGAGCACGTGGCCTTCGCCAACTGGCTCTCCGGCCTCTCCATGGAGCTCAGCGGCTGCATCAGCGAGCACTCGCTGGAGCACGCCCTCTCCGCCTACCACCAGGACCTGCCGCACGGCGCGGGACTCATCATGATTTCCAAAGCCTACTACACCCACTTTGTGGAGAAGGGCTGCTGCCCGGAACGCTTCATCCGCATGGCCAAGGCCCTGGGCAAAGCGGATGCCACGCGACCGCAGGACTTCGTGGACGCCCTCGTGGAGCTGCAGCGCGCATGCGGCGTGGACCAGCTCAAGATGAGCGACTACGGCATCACGCCCGACGAATTCCCCGCCATGGCCGACAACGCGCTCTCCGCCATGGGATTCCTCTTCGCCGGCGACCCCGCCGAACTCACCCGCGACGACTGCATCCGCATCTACCAGGAATCCTACCGCTAAACGCGGTTGCCACACACGTTCTTTCCGCCCCGCACGGAAACACCGTGCGGGGCCGTTTGTTGCAATTTCGGATTTATTTGCGCGAATGGACGTGGTTGGTAGGCGGGCGTTGGCGCTAATCCACCCCGCACGGGGGCGGGGTTGCGTGCCGAGACCCGTCTACGCCCTGCGGGCTACGCCGAGGCAAGCGTATCGGGCGTGGTTGCCCCCACGGCTTACGCCGTGGGCTGGAAAAAGTTGACGCCGACTACGCGGCTCAAATAGAGTTTGAACGACGCAAAAGTGCGGCGAAGGCGCCGTCTGCGTGCTCGATGTGGGGGAGGGCGAGGTGGTCTCGCTCCAAGGTGAAATCGGGGTGGGAGGAGAGGAAGGACTGCACCACGTCCGCGTCCTCCTCTTTTTCGATGGAGCAGGTGGAGTAGACGAGGCGGCCGCCGGGGCGTACCGCGGCGCAGGCGTTTTCCAGGATTTGGCGCTGGAGGGTTGCGAGGCGGGTGATTTCCTCCGCGCTGAGGCGCCAGCGGGCGTCCACGCGGCGCTGGAGCACGCCCGTGTTGGAGCACGGCACGTCCAGCAGCACGGCATCGAACGCGCCCTGCCACTTCTGCGGGCAGGGTTGGGTCCAGTCGAAGGCCTCCACGGGCACGTCATGCCCGGCGGCGCGGAAGAGGTTCTGCTGCAGCGCGGGGAGGCGGTGCTCCTGGGCATCCGTGGCCAGCAGGTCGAGGTTGCCGCCGGCAGCCTGGAGCATGGCCACGGACTTGCCGCCGGGGGCGGCGCAGGCGTCCAGCACGCGCTCGCCGGGCTGCGGGGCCAGCAGCTCCACCGCGTGGCGCGTGGAGGGATCCGCCATGTACGCCCTGCCCTCCTTCAAGAGGTCTTGCGGCACGGGGCCGTCGACGCGATACCAGCCGGGAACGTCTGTCAACGGCTCCCACCCTTGCGGGAGCGGGGACGGCGGGTTGGCGGGGTTCACGCGGGCGTAGAGCGGGGACTGGTGGATGTTCCACTCCATCATGGCGCAGGCGGTTTCCCCGCCGAACTCCTGCATCCAGCGCTCGGCGAGCCAATGCGGGCAGGAGAAGCGCACGGCGGGCTGGAGCGTGGGAATCTCTTTCTCGAATTCAGCGCGCTTGCGGATGGCGTTGCGGAGGATGCCGTTGACCACGCCGCGCACGCGCTTGGGGGCCAGCTCCACGGTCTCGCACACGGCGGCGTGCTCCGCCTGATGCATGATGAACAACTGGCACAGTCCCATGAGCACCAGCCAGCGCAGAGGCTCGTCCAGCTTGCCGGGACGCAGCCGGAGGCGCAGGTAGTCCAGCATGGAGAGCTGGCGGATGGTGTCGTACACGATGGCCTGCAGGAGCGCGCGGTCGGCGTGCGAGAGGTTGTGCTGCTGTGCGGCGCGTGAAACGATGGTTTCCGCGAAGATGCCGCCGCGGCTCCAGCGCTGCAGGCCCTCCCAGGCCAGCAGGCGAACGGGTTTGTGCTTGTGTTGCGGGGTAGTCATGACAATGAAAGGAAATCCTGCAGGGGGAGCAGCCCGTTCCAGGCCAGCACGGCGCCCTGCACCGCCCCCGGCTCGCGCGGCGTGAACTCCAGCCTGCCCCCGGCGGCCTCCAGGATGACGCGCGCGGCGGCGAAGTCCCACAGCGAGATGCGGCTCTCAATGTACGCATCCATGCGGCCCGCCGCCACATAGCAGAGCGTGACCGCGGCGGAGCCGAGGATGCGCATCTTGCGCACCTGCGAGGAAATGCGGGCGAAGCGGCGGATGCCGGCCTCGCCGGAGCCGTCGTGCGCGCCGTGGCCGCAGAACACAGCGGCCTGCGCCATCTGCGCGCGGTTGGAGACGTGGATGGGCTTGCCGTTGCAGGTGGCGGTACCGCCCGCCACGGCGGCGAACATCTCGTCCTGCATGGGGTCGTACACGCAGCCGAGCACCAGCTCGCCGCGCCGCTCCAGGGCTATGCTCACGGCGAAGATGGGGATGCCGAAAAAGTAGTTCACGGTGCCGTCCAGCGGGTCCACAATCCAGCGGCACTCCGCGTCCGCGCTGCCGGTGCTGCCCTCCTCGCCGAGGATGGCGATATCCGGGAACGCGGCCTGCAGCTCCGCGGTGATGATGGCCTGGGTGTCCTTGTCCAGCCGCAGCTTAATGTCGTGCGCCAGCTCCTCGTCCACCTGTTTGGCGCGGGAAAAGTTTTTGCGCAGGAAGGTTCCGGCGATGCGCGCGGCGTTCTGCGCGGCGGCGAGGCACGCCTCTGGTGAGAATTCGCTCATGGCTCCTGCTGTTTGGCCTTGGCGCGCAGCACGGCGCGCGACTGGTTGAAGATGTCGCGTGCCAGGTTGGATGCGGCGCGCTGCAACAGGCGCTGCATCTCGCGCGTGCCCGCCACGTCCTGCGTCGGCTTGTCGAACCCCATCCACACGAACACGGCCACGCCCTTGTCGCGCGTCACCATCACGAACTGGCCGCCGTTGCCGGGCAGGCTCTCGTTGAGCACCACGGAGCGGTCGTCCTGCGTGATGAAGGGCGGGATGGAGGCGACGGCCTGCGCGCTCTCGCGGCGGATGTACTCCGGTGCCTTCTCCGGCTCGTAGGCGTAGAGGGCGGTGCGTGCTCGGCTCCACACGGTGTTGGTGAGGCTCAGCTTGTAGCCGCGCCCCAGGTTCTGCATGTCGAACAGCAGGCGCGCCAAGTCCACCATCGGCAGGCGGAAGTTGCCCGCGTACAAATCGGCCTCGTGCGCCTGGTCCGGCAGGTCCGCGTCCAGCTCCAGCGAATCGAAGAACGCGCGCTCCACGCCGTAGCCGATCTGGCGCCCGGTGAGCACGGCGTCCTTGGAGACGATGTGCGTGCCCTGCTCTCCCGCCACACAGGCGCAGCTGAACACCAGCGGCGCAAGCGCGCGGCCCGGCATGGCGCGGCGCGCCCAGCGGTCCACGCCGTCCACCGCGCTGCGGCCGCCCACCAGCGCGAGCACGTTGCCCTTGTGGTTGCGGCGGGAATCCACCACCAGCGCGCAGCATTGCAGCAGGCCCGCCATGTTGTTGTCCATGCCGCGGCGGCGGAGGTTGATGGGGCGGCGCATCTTGGCGAAGGCCTCCTGCTGTGCCTTGGCGGCCTCCGGGGTGTCGGCGAGCGCCTTCCAGCTTTCGGGATATTCGTGCGGGTTCTCCACGGCGGTGAGCGCGGCCTCCACCGCGCGCTCCAGATAGGTCTGGATGTCCAAATCCAGGTTGGACACCACGGAAAGCTCGCGGTTGCCCTGCAGGAGGTCGGCGCCGATTTCATCCAGCTCGCGGCACACCCACATGGTGGGGTACGAGCCGCTGCCGGGAGCCTCCGCGGCATTGCCGACGTGCAGCTCGATGGGAGCCTCCACGGCGGCGTCATGCTCCTCCTGCGAAATCATCTCCTGCTCCAGCATGCGGTCCAGGGTCTCGCGCTTCACCACCATGGCCTTGTCCATGTCGGCCACGGGGTTGAAGATGGAAGGCCCGCGGACGAGCCCGGCGAGGGTGGCGCTCTCCACGAGGTCGAGGTCCTTCACGTCCTTGGCGAAGTAGTAGGCGGCGGCATCCCGCAGGCCGTAGCGGCTCTGGCCGAAATAGATGCGGCTGAGGTACTGGCAGAGGATGGTCTGCTTGTCGTACTCGGACTCGATGCGGCGGGCGAGCGCGACCTCCAGCAGCTTGCGGTCCAGGGACTTGCCCTGCAGCTCGAAGACGTTTCGGGTGAGCTGCATGGTGATGGTGGAGGCGCCCTGCTCGTACTTCATGGAGGAAAGGTTGCGCAGCAGCGAGCGCACCACCGCGGTGAACACCACGCCGCCGTGGTCGAAGAAGCGGTCGTCCTCGCGCGCCACGAAGGCATCCACGAGGTGCTTGGGCAGCTCCTGCCAGGTGACGGGCTGCGGGAGGTCGCCGGTGAGGTTGGCGACGGGCTTGTTGGCGGAATCGAAGAGCACGCTGGCGCCGCCGCCGCGCACCACCTCCGCCAGGTCGTAGTCAGAGGCGCGCACCTGGTAGGAGACGGCCACGGAGACAACCGCCGCCACCACCAGCGCCAGCAGCACCCAGAAGACGACGAGCTGCCGCCGCGTGATGCGGAAGACGCTATACAACCAGCCCTTGCGGCGGTTCTCCCCTTTGGAGTAGAACATGGGAACGTGCTATGCCTTGGGTTGTTGCTGCGGTTGGGCGGAGGGAGCGGGCTTGGAGGGCTGCGGGGCGCGCTCCATGAGCTGGCTCACGGCGGGCGGCGCCATCCAGTCGGGGAACTCCGCCTTCAGGGAATCGCTGTACGGCTTGGCCTCGCCCGCCTTGCCGCACTTGAGCAGGGCGCAGGAGATTTTGTAGAGCGCGAGGGGCTTGAGCTCCTTGTCGCTCACCACGTTGGCGGTGCGGCCGTAGTACTTGGCGGCCTCCGCGTACTGCCCCTCGGAGTGGTATGCGTCTCCCATGGTGAGGAAGAGGGAGGACTTGATGGGACCGTCGATGCCCAGCGCGATGGCTTCCTCGCACACCTTCTTGGCCTCGTCCGTGCGGCCCAGCGCCACCAGCAGCTGCGCCTCGTCGTCCATGCCCTCCGCCTTGCGGTACGGCTGGGTCTCCATGGAAACGTAGAACTGCGCGGCCTCCAGCCCGGCCTGGTACTGGCGCAGCTCCAGGCGGGTCTTGGCGAGGGTCTTCCAGACGATGGGCTCCACCTTGGGGCGCTCGTACTGCTTGCCGTCCGCTGCGGTGTACTTCTCCTTGGGCTCGCGCAGGAGGGCGTCGGTGAGGAAGGTATGGGCGTCCGGATAGTTGCGGGCCTGGAAGCAGGCCCAGCCGCACCAGCGCAGGATGGCGGGCGGCAGGCCCTCGTAGGTGGACGGGTTGTTCTTCTTGAGGTCCAGCAGGGACTGGCGCAGGTTCTCCGTGTCCTTCATCTTGAAGTAGCACTGCACCATGCGCAGGTCCACCAGGGAGGCGTACTGCTCGGCGTTCATGGTGCGGGCCTCGCGGAAGTGTGGCACGGCCTTGGCGGGGTCGCTCTCGTAGAGGGCGCAGCCGATGTTGTAGTGGGCTTCCGCGATGGCGGCGGGCTTGTCGTGGCCGCCGCGCTTCACCGCCTCGGCGTAGTAGTCGATGAGCCCCTCGTAGTATTTCACCATGCGCTTGGGGTTCTCGGTGCTGCATGCTTGGGCGGCTTTCTGGTAGCACACGGCGCAGGCGTCCGACTGCGGGAACTCCGCAATCACGCGGTCGAAGTCCGCCAGGGCCTTGGCCAGGCGGTGGGTCTTGGCGTAGTGCGCGCCGCGCAGCGCTAGGGCATCCGGCACGCGGGCGTCCTGCGGGTAGGTGGAAATGAAATGCTCCAGCGAGGGCAGCGGGTCGTAGTTGTCGCCCTGCGCCGCGGTCCAGGCTTTCTTGTACTCGGTGTCGGCGCGCAGGGACTCCGGCAGGCGGTCCATGTCGAGGGCGTCGAACTGGCGCGCGGCGGCATTGGCGTCAAAGAGCATCAGGCGGTCCGCATACATGAGGCGCACCAGGTCCACGCACGGCAGGTCCGCGGTGGGGGATTCCGCCACGGCGTAGGTGCCGAGGTACTTCTCCGCGAGGTGGAAGAAGTTGGTGCCCTGGAGCTGCTGGGCGCAGATGATGCGGCGGTATCCGGCATCCGCCGCCAGCGCGGTGCGCGGCTGAGCTTTCTCCGCGGCGGCGAACCAGTCCACTGCCTTGCCGTACTGTTTGATTTCCAGGCAGGACTGCCCCACGATGACATCCCGCCGGGCCTCCTTGGCAGCGTCCTCCAGCGGGGTGGACGAGGATTCCGCGAGCTGGACGACCTCTGCGTACTTGTGCTGCTTGAAAAGGGCGAGGATGCGCTCCATCTGGGCCTCTGCGGCGTACTTGCCCATGCCGGGCATGCGGGTGAGCTTGGCGTAGAGCTGCTGCGATTCGTCGTTGTGGTCGAGCCGTGCGGCCAGGCGCGCGGCCTGCAGCGTGGCCTTGCCCGCTATCTCCGCGTCCAGCTCCGTCATGTTGAGCAGGTTGCGGAACTGCGCGTACGCCGCCGCGTCGTCGCCGTCCTCCACCTTCATCTGCGCAATGGCGAACACGGCGGACTGCCGCAGCAGGGGCTTCACGCCCTGGAGCACCTGCAGGCTGCGGAAGGTTTCCTCGGCGTCCTTGCGGCGGCCGAGCTGCATCTGCACGTTGCCGCAGCGGTACATGGAATCGTGCCGCAGCTCCGGGCGCTGCGTCTCGCGCGCGGCGATGCGGTAGAAGCCCAGCGCCTTGTCCCACATCTGGCGGGAGTACGCCTGGGTGGCGAGCTTGTAGGCGGCGGCGGCGGCGTACTCGCCGCGCGTGGTGTTGGCCAGGATGCCCAGCTTCTCGTTGGATGCCGCCAGGTCACCGGCTTCCGCCAGGCAGAGCGCCTGGTAGTAAAGGGCCTTCTGGCGCTGCGGTGACGTGGGGTAGCGCCGCTGGTATTCCGCAAAGAGCTCCGCCGCGCGCCGCATGGAGAGCGTCCTGTCCGTGGGGTCGGTGGCGTTGCGGGCCTGGGTGTAGAGCTGCTCCGCGATGGCGAAGGAGTCCGCCTGGGCGTTGACCGAGAGCGGGGCGCCTGACTGCGCGGCCAGCGGGGCCGCGAGCGCGGCGCATGCCAGGGTGAGGGGAAGTGCTTGCTTCATGGTGGATGGGGAAAGGGAAAAATTATTTAGAGCTCTGCTCCTCCGGCATCTTCTTGGAGAAGGACACGTTCCACACGCCGGCCTGGGTGCAGGTGGAGATGACATCCGCCATCTTCTGCCAGTGCATCTCAGCATCCCCGCGGATGCGGACCGGCACGTTCTCGTTCACCTTCACCATGCGCTGCAGCATGCTCAGCAGGGCGTCGCGCGTGAAGATCTCGCGGTCGATGGTGATGACGAGCTCACCGTTCTCCTCGCGGGCGTTGATGATGATTTCATCGATGGCGCGGGAGGTTTCCTCGGAGGTCTTGGGCGCGGTGGGCACCTTCACCTTGAGGTCCTGCTCGTTGAGGATGATTTTCTGGGTGACCACAAAGAAGATGAGCAGCAGGAACACCACATCCAGCAGCGGTGCAAGCTGGAAGCCGACGGGTTCCGGTATCTTGCTGTTGAGCTTCATGGGCGGCGCGGGTTACTCGTCCTCCTCCATCACCTCCTTGCCGCGGCCGAGGCGGTAGGTGTTGCTCAGGCGGCTCTCATGGTCCATCTGCACGGAAATCACCGTGAGGATGTGCGTGATGGCCACCTCCATGTCCGTGATGTGCTTCTGGATGCGGCTGCGGAAGAACACGTACGCCGCCACGCTCGGGATGGCCAGCACCAGGCCGCCCACCGTGGTGATCATGGCCTCCGCGATGCCGCCGGCCATCTGCATCTGCTTCACGCCCTCGAAATTGCCCGCCGCCATCTCCATGAACGCGCGCATCATGCCCAGCACCGTGCCGAGCAGGCCAATCATGGGCGCAATGGCGCCGATGTCCGACAGCCAGTTGATCTGGCGCGTGAGGATGTTCGCCTGGCGGGAACCCTCCGCGGTGGCCACCTCGCGCACCTCCTCGATTCCGGCGCGCGGGTTGCGCTGCATGAACAGAACGATGACGTGGATGGTGCGCGCAAAGCTGGAGCCATCCCGCTCGCACATGGCCAGGATGCCGGCGTAGTCCTTGTGCCGGAAGCGGGTCTCCACCTCCAGCACCATCTTCACCGGCAACACCGCAGAATCCCGTGTGGTCCACAGACACACCAGGAACACCATCAGCGCTATCACGGAAAGGAAGAGCAACGGCCACATCAGCGGCCCGCCCTTCTCGAAAAGATCCAGCAGCCCCCACTCCGTCGCCGGTGCCGCCGCCTGTGCTATTACTATCGCGTGCATATATGTACGCGCGTATTATAACCCGCCGCGCCCAGATTTCAAGCCCCGCCCGCGTCCGCACGCAAAATTCCCGCGGACGAAGATTTTAGGGGAGGACGGGTCAGCGGGCGAGGAGGAGGAGAGCCAGCACGTAGGCGGTGCGGAGGGAGTAGAGGGCGAGCACGCAGAGCGTGCGGCGCCAGGTGCATTGCAGCACCCAGCGGAACACCGCCGCGCAGAGTGCCAGTTCCGTCAGGCCAAGCGCCGCTTGCTGGATCAGGCGGTCTGGCCCCGGCAGGATGACGTGCGGGTCGGCTGACTCCCAGGCGAGGCGTACGGATTCCATGAGGTAGAGCACCAGGAACACATCCATGAACGCGGACCAGAAACGCACGGGGCTGCGCACGCTCAACAGGAAGGCCAGGAAACACGGCAGCAGCACCGCCGGCAGGATTTTGTCGTGCGCGTACGCCAGGGCGTCGGTATTGCCCGGCAGCAGTCGCAGAGCCATCCACAGCATGAAGGAGACAAAGGCCCAGCACCCCACGGATGCCACCGCGCGGCGCCATCCGCACTTGGAGATGAATTCCCCCGCCAGCACGACCACGAGCACCTGCAGGGCGCCCCACCAGACGGGCGGCGGCGTCAGCACGCCCGCCACGGCGCAGCCCAGCAAGACGAGCAGCGCGCACAGACCGCAGCCCGAAACGCGCGCGGCATGGCGGGAATCCGGGCGCTGGAAGCACACGGCCGCCGCCACGCACACCACGGCAATGGCGTGCGCCAGCAAGGCGATGAACGGCGCGGGCATGAAACTCTTATAACCCCAGCCAAGCCCTTTTCAACGGGCACATTTA
>JAUNNT010000107.1 GCA_030531305.1 Akkermansia sp. | reverse complement strand
CCGGCGGTAACGGCCTCGGCGACGGCAAGGGCGGCGGCTCCGCACTGGAGGGCACGTTCTACGACCTCAAGCAGACCCGCCAGGGTTCCCCGCTGGCTCACGACAACAATACCACCGTGAGCGTCCTCAACGAGTTCATCAAGTCTTGGAACCAGGGCACCCTGTCCAAGTTCTACCAGTCCCCCACCAAGCTGTACGCCTCCAACTTCTGCCTGCCGCGCTGCAAGGCCGAGTACGCCCCCATCGCCTACCAGTGCGAGGGCAAGGTGCAGCCTTCCCACTGGGTCGCCGTCTACCGCGGCAAGGTCAAGGCCCCCAAGAGCGGCACCTTCCGCTTCTGCGGCACCGGTGACGATACCCTCTGCGTGCGCTTCAACAACGAGACCGTGCTGGAGTCCGGCTGGACCATCCCCTCCACCAATGTGCATGCCGGCGGCGCCAATGCCGGCTGGCGCCAGACCGTGGCGAGCGGACAGGTTCCCGACCTCAAGGGCTATGAGTACATCCCCGTGCCGGAGATGCCCACTTGGAGCGGCACCCTCGGCGGCCTGGCCGGCGGCAAGGAAATCAAGGTGGTGGAAGGCAAGAGCTATCCCATGGAGGTGATGATTTCGGAAATCCCCGGCGGTGCCTTCGGCTTCGTCCTCCTCATGCAGGAGAAGGTGGACGGCAAGTACGACAACACCAAGTTCGACATCTTCCGCACCAATTTCTCCTGCCCCACCAGACAGGACATCGAGTCCCTCGTCAACCAGGCCGGTTGCGGCATGGGTGCCATGGAATTCCCCAAGTTCAACGAGGATTCCCCTATCTGGGTGGCAGTACCATAAGGAATTTACAATTGACGATTTACAATTTACAATTTGTAAGTTAGGCGGCGGAGCCGCGAAGATTATCAAGGCCCATCTGGCGATTCGCCGGATGGGCGGTTTTCTTCCCGTTCCTACCGCGTTTCAATGATCACCTCGGCCCGCACGGGGTCTGCGCCCACCAGGTAGCGGCGCTGGTTTTCCTGCGCGGCGGCGGCTATCTGCACGGGTTCGCCCGCCTGGGTTTCCTTCTTGAACTTGAGCTGGATGGCGAAGGGTTCGGCGGGCAGGGGCGTTGCATCATGCTCCAGCACCCAGATGAGGTAGGCGGAGTTGTTGATGTGGCCATTGAAGTCGATGTCGCGCCGCGGTGCGGGGAACGGTTCGCCGAATGCTGCGTCCCCCGGCCAGTCGAGCTTCTGTAGCGGCTGTGTGATGGCGGGGCAGGGCTCCATCATGTCCAGCCCCACCCTCTTGGGAGGAACGGGGCCGCGCGTGGTGATGTCCATCAGGCACCACTGCAAATCCGCACGCGCCAGCACCGTGCCGTCCGGCGCGGTCATTTCGACGAAGCGGCGCGCCTTGATGGGCCCCGCGGCGCCGGTGTTGGTGCGCAGCAGCACGCGCTCCTTCCAGCGCGGACGCCGCAGGAACTCGAAGTTGGCCTGCACCTCCACCCAGATGACGTGGTGCGAGAAGCCCCAGTCGAACCCGAAGCCGTTGCTTTCCGCATGACGCTCCGCCATCTCCTGGCAGAACATCATGAAGCATTCCGGCTTGAGCACGTGGTCCGCCCCGCACTCGTAGCTCGTCACAATGTGTTCCTGTATCAAATCCTCCACGCTCCCATTCTCCCACCGCCCGCTGCGATTGTCAAGAACACGTGTATCCCCGCGCGCTTGGCGCGCTAACTTTCCAAATTGTAAATCGTAAATTGTAGATTGTAAATGTGCCCTTTGAAAAGGGCTT
>JAUNNT010000023.1 GCA_030531305.1 Akkermansia sp. | reverse complement strand
TAGGTACTATGTACTAGGTACTATTTTGCTCAATCCGGGAAGCGGAAGCGGCGGCCGTGGGGGAGGGCGAAGGCGCTGCGCTGTGCATCCCAGTACAGCAGCAGCATGGCGCCCAGCAGCATGATGCGCAGCACCGTGTCCGCCGGGTAGTTCACAATCTCGTGCGCGGTGCCCAGGCAGTTGCAGCTCAGCTCCAGCCCGCGCGCCCAGCCCTGCACGTAGAAGAACACAAACACGCCGCACATCACCGTGCCCCACAGCGTGGCCCCGCGATAGTGCCGCTTCGTCAGCAGGCACACCGCCACCACCAGCTCCATGGCTATCCCCAGGCACGCCAGCGGCATGCTGCACCACTCAGGCAGCACATCGCTGCGCATGATGAAGTTCGCCGTGTCGCCCACCTGCCCCACTTTCAAGATACCCACCACCAGGAAAAACAGCCCCATGCCCACGCGCAGCAGCGTGGTCATCCAATGGCTTTCCGCTTCCCCTCTCACGCCCCGCATTCTATACCATCCCCGCCCCCGCCGCAAGCGAAATGACGTTTCACTTGCCGCCGCCCCCGCCGTCGGTAAAGCTCTGCGTCGTCTGGATGATGCGGCCGTTGGATTCGCGGACGTTCGCCTTGATGTCGATGCGGTAGGATCCGTCGGCTTCCGGCTCGCTCATCTGAATATCCGCCACGGGCGGGTCAAAGAGACGACCGTCGTCGTGCTGGTCATACACCTTGAAATCCTCATACCACCCCGCGCTGTTCGGGATGCAGAGGCCCCCGTTGCCGTGGCTGGTCATCTCGAAATAGACGGGCTTGGACAAGCCGGAGACGCGGATTTCGGCCAGATGGGAGCCATAATGCCGCTGCGCGAATTCCTCCGCCACGCGCTTCACGGTCGCTCCCAGGTCCTTCGCATCGCATGCACACCGACTGTCCACGGTGTTGTCCTTCAGGATGTCCTCTTCCGTGCGCACGAAATGGTCGTCCAGCAGCAATGAGAGATTGTCCGCAACACCCGGCCCGCCGGCCTCCGTCCCGTGCCGGAGGTGGCTGCGCACCCCCCACGCGCCTACCAGCACCACCAAGGCCGTGATAAGCGCGATGATTGTCTTGCGGTCGATTCCCTTAGGAAGTTTCATACACCCCTATTAAGCACCTGAAAGGCAAAATGCACAACTTAAAATGACATCATGACGAAACAGTTTCGGCGAACGCCTACGGCTGTCGTACGGTGATGGTGGATTGGGCGTGGAGGCCGTTGGCGGAGTCGGTGGCGTGGATGGTGTGGGTGCCGGGGGTGGCGAGGGCGTACCAGGCGTTGCCCTCGCGGATGATGCGGAGGGTATCGCAGCGCCAGGTGGTGGTGGCGGTGGGAAGGGTGGATTTGAGCTCCACCATGGAGCCGTTGGCGGGGAGGTTGGGGTCCAGCAGCACGGTGGCGCCGTTGGCCGGGATGAGGATGGACGGCGCGCGGTCGCCCTTGGCGGCGGGGTCCAGCGCGTAGAGGCGCAGCGGCTGCGTTTGGGCGTACCACTCCGCGTATCGGGAATCCAGCACGGCGCGGCCGTTGGCATCGTACGCAGTGGATGCCTTGGGCGGGTTCTCGGCCAGGGCGAGCTCGGTCTGCACGCATTCCGGCGGGGTGTCGTTGCGTGCGGTGCCGCCGGTGCGGGTGTCGATGCGCACATCAACGAGCCCCTGCGGCCTTTGCGGGAAGGAGGGTTCCTCCGCGGTGTGCTCGTAGGCCAGCAGCATGGCGCGGTGGAAGATGGGGCCCGCGCCGGAGATGCCGCTGACCTCCTTCATGGGCGAGTTGTCGAAGTTGCCCGCCCACACGCCGACCGTGAATTCCCTGGTGAAACCCACGCACCAGTTGTCGCGGTAGTTGGACGAGGTGCCGGTCTTGCACGCGCAGCGGAAGGGGAAGGTGAGCATGGGCGCGCGGCCGAACGCGGAGGCGCGCGCCGTCGGGTCGCTCAGGATGTCGGCAATGCGGTAGCAGTCGCGCGGGTCGTACAGCGGCTGGGATTCCGGCTGCCCCGCATGCGGCAGGCGCGTGAACACCTGCGGCAGCTCACCGCCGCGCGCCAGGGCGGCGTACGCGCGCACCAGCTGCGCGAGCGTGACGTGCGCGTTGCCGATGGCCAGCCCCAGCCCGTACTCGTCCTCGCCGCGCTCCAACTCGAACCCGAGCTTCTGCAAATCATCGAGAAACTCCGAGATGGAGCCGATGGTGCCGAGCGCCTGCATGGCGGGAATGTTCTGCGAGCACGCGAGCGCGCGGCGGATGGTGACGGGGCCGAGGTAGCGGCCGTTGTAGTCGGTGGGGGCCTGCACGCCCGTGAGGCTCTTGTAGAGCGTGGGCACATCCGCCATCACCGTGCCGGGCCACGCGCCGTGGCGGAACGCCTGCAGGTACACGAACGGCTTGAGCGTGGAACCGGCGGAGCGCGGGGTGCGCGTGCCGTCCAGCGCGCCGCCGCGCGGGCTTTGCGGCAGCGCGGCGGGAACGCACGCCAGGACCTCGCCCGTGGGATTGTGGAGGATGAACACGGCGGCTTGCGACATGTTGTGGTCGCGCATGCGTTCCACCTCCTGCGCGGCGGCGGCCTCGCACGCCTGCTGCAGCGGGGCGAGCAGTGTTTGACGGCCCGCCTGGGTGACGCACGGCGGCACGGATTCCCGCAGCGGGCGCAGGTGGAGGTCGGTGTCATCGGCGGGTTCGCCCATGGCGGCGAGCACGCGGTTGCGGCGTGCGAGCGCGGCCTCGGGATGGCGCAGCGGGTTCAGGCGGGAGGGAGCCTGCAGCACCGCCGCCAGCAGCGCGGCCTCCGGCGCGGTCAGCTCCGCGGCGGGTTTGGAAAAGTACATCCACGCCGCGCATTCCGCGCCGCGGTAGTTGTTGCCGAAATCCGCGTTGTCCAGATACGCGCGCAGGATGTCGTGCTTGAATGCGCCCGACATCTCCAGGCGGCGCGCCTGCAGCATCTCGCGCAGCTTGGAGCGCATGTTGCGCGGGGCGTCGCGGCGCCCCAGCTTGCAGAGCTGCATGGTGATGGTGGAAGCACCGCCCGCCGCGCCGCTCACGATGCGGTCGCGCGCGGCACGGGCAATGGCGAGCAAATCCACGCCGCCGTGGCTCATGAAACGCCTGTCCTCCGCCGCCACCGCGGCGCGCACCAGAACCTCCGGCAGCTCACCCTGCGGCAGGCGGCAGCGCCGCCCCTGCGCATCCTTTAGGAAGCCCAGCATCTCGCCGTTGCGGTCGTACACATGCGTGTCCGGCACGGACGGCAGGGCGGCGGGCGCCACGCAGAACGGCAGCACCCACCAGCATGCGGCGGCACCCGCGAGGGCGCACGCCAGCGCGGCTGCGGCGGCTTTGGCGCGGCGGCGCATCACTTGTCAGCCTTGGCTGCGGGAGCGCTGGGTATCTCCACCTCCGGCGCGGTCACGGTGATGACATGCGGGATGGAGAGTCCGTGGTTCTGCGGCGTGTACATCATCTCCGCCTTGGCGGCGGGCGCGGTCACCTTGCCGAATTTCACCACGCGGGCAATGTAGCTGCACTTCAGCGCCCCGCCGTGGGAGGAGAAGAAGGCCACGCGGTCCTTGAGGTACACCTTGTTGTCCACCCAGGAGGAGCAGCCCCAGCCGACATCCGTGTTGCGGCGCAGCTCCGCCGGTACATCCTGCGAGGTCAGCTCCGGGTTCACGGCCTCGAACGCCGCGGGCAGGCGGTCCTCCAGCACGGTGAAGCGCCCGGTGTCGCGCGTGGGCGTGCACTCCAGCGTCACGCGCACCACGTCACCCACGGTGAACTGGGCGGTGGGCTGCCAGGTGTTGTTGCCCATGTAGCGCTCGTAGCGGCGGCTGACCTGGAATCCCTCGTCCACCATGCGCGGCTCCTGGGCCTTGTTCTGGTAGCCCTCGGCAATGCCGCAGGCGTAGGCGGTGCCCTCCGTGCAGGAGAAGGCGTCCTGCGCGCCCGCAGTGGTGTCGAGGTGCCACATCTTCTGCAGGGCGAGCTCATTTCCGTTCACCACGGCACGCGCGGCCTGGATATCGGAGTGAGCGATGAATTCATGCAGCACGATGGCGAGCCAGGCGTTGTCGTAGGTGGAGCCGAAGTGCTGGGCATCGTACGCCACGTATTCGCGCACGGCCTGCGCGGTGGCCGGGGACTTGGGCTCGCGGGCAATCTGCTCCAGCATGCGCAGCGTGCGCACGGCGGGCAGGTAGCTCCACTTGCCGTTCGCCTTGGCCTTGGCTGCGGCCTTGCAGAGGGCGTCCGCGCGCGGGCTGCCGCTCACACGGGCCGCCAGCGCCAGCGCCCACGCGGAGTGGGCGTCCGCCTTCCTGGGCAGCATCTTCTCCGCCTCCGCCAACAGCTCCGGCGTGAGCTTGCCGGCGCGCGCCATCACATACACGGCAAAGTAGAAGGGCGAGGGGTCGTCCGAATCCGCGGTGGTGTTCAAGAGCATCTTGACCAGGTTGGCGGGGCTGATGTTGTACGGCAGGGAGATGCCCTTCTCTTGCGCCAGCAGCAGGCTGAGCGCCACGTGCGGGCTGAACGGTGTCACCTCCCCGCTGTCCCAGTAGGAAAAGCCCTTGCCGGGGCGGAAGCGCTCGGCGAGCGTCTTCACGGTCTGGGTCAACACGTTGGCGCGCGTCTTCCCCTGCGGGTACCGCATGCCGATGCACGCGGAAAGCTCGTCCTGAAGAATCCACGGCAGCATGCCGGACGCCAGCTGCTCCGAGCAGCCGTACGGATAGCGCACCAGCATGTCCATGCCCTGCGTGGCGCCGATGAGCGGGTTGGCGGAGAAGTCCAGCGACACGCGGCTGTCGCCGCGGAAGTCCAGCGTCACCAAATCGGCGGGCTTGCGGGTTTCGCCCTGCTTGACGGGCTTGTAGACGGCCTCGCGCAGGAAGGGCGTGGGCGGCACCACGGTGAAGCGGTCGCGCACGGCGTCCGTCTTGTCGCGCAGGGCCGGTTCATCCGCGGTGGCGGTCCAGGTGAGCGTGGTCTCGCCCACCTGGGGGAAATGCACGGGCACGAAGATGGTGCCGGGCTTGTTTCCAACGAGGGGGACACGGAGCGGTTCCCCCGGACCCGCCGCATTCTCCGCGTTCAGGGTAATGTTCCAGGTGATGGGCTTGTTGCGGTATTCCTCCGGCAGCTGGTTCGGGTTCATGCTGACGGTGACGGGGATGTACAGCTCATCCCCCTCCGCGGCGGCGGCGGGTGCGGCGGGCTCCAGCATCACGGCCTTGTTGACCTCGTAGGAGGTCTGCCCGGCACCGAACTTGTCCGCCCCGGCGGCGGCCACGGCCATCACGCGGTAGCGCGTGAGCGTGTCCGGGTTGGTGTAATCCGCGGAGAAGCGGCCCTGGGCGTCCGTCTTGATATCGGCGAGCCACACGGCGCAGGGGTTGAAGTCCTCGCGCACGGCGGAGGTGTCCATCTCATCTTCATCGTCATCACCGCCGCCGATGAACACGCCCTTGTTGCCGAGCATGCTCGTCTGGAACGCCTCGCCGCAAACCTGCGCGAGCGTGGAATACATGCGCAGGGACAATTGGTTTCCGGGGTAAAAGTGGTTGACGGCGTCCGGCAGCTTGTAGCCGCGGATCTGCAGCGTGCCCTCGTCCTCCGCGTAGAGGGTCACGCCCGCGTTGGCGAGCGGGTTGCCCTGGGCATCCCTCACCACGCCGGAGACGTGGGCGGTGCTGCCGGGCTGCTGCGGGGAGGCGGGCTTGTCCAGCTCCACGGCCAGGCGCTTGCCCACGGGGTCCACGCGCAGGGATGCTTCCGCGCTCTTGATGACGGGCAGGCCGGTCTTCTCCGTGTTGGCGGAGGCGTCCTGCACCAGGAAGATGCCGACGTTCACACCGGGGGCGTCTGCCTCCGTCAGCGGCAGGTCCACCACGGGATCCGCGGCGGAGATGCGCCGCGTGAAGTGGCGCACCACGCCCTCGCGCTCCACGGTCACGAGCGCCTCCGCGTCCACGGGCGACTGCACCAGCAGGTGCGCCGTCTCGCCGGGCTTGTACACGTCCTTGTCGTACACCAGGTCGATATACGGGCCGTCGGTGTATTCCCAGGGGAAGTATCCCCGCTCATGCTCGCCGGCCACGTAGAAGGTGCTGGTGGCCTTGAACGGGCGGCCCTGGGCGTCCGTGCCCTCTAGGGTGGCGAGGTGCGCGCCGGGATGCGCGACCGGGATGGACACGTTGGCGGGCGTGCCGGTGAGCTGCACGTCCTGCTCCGCGACGGTCTGGATGCGGGGGACGTTGCGGGCGGCGGAGGTGGAGCCGAGGCCGAAGCGGTAGCTGCGGAAGCTCTTGCGCTCCACCTTGAGCCTGGCGTTAACGGGCGCGGCGGCAGGCTTGCCCTGCGTGTCCACCGCCACCAGGGAGATTTCCGCGTTCTGCCCCTGGCGGACCAGGCGGTTGCTGATGCGGATACCGCCGTAGACAGCGGATGAATCGACGGTTCGGACCTCCGCGGCGCGCACGCTGCGGGCGTTGGCGTTGGTGACGCTGCATCCCGCGGAAACCCGCAGCCTGCCGGTGATGGCGCCCAAGTTGAAGCGGTGCGAGCCGTGGCCGTCGGCATCCAGCACACCGTTGGCGGTGGTCAATTCGCGGACATCGCCCCGGTGTTCCTCCAGGGTGTCGTCCGCGGAGAATTCAAAGGCGGGGAAAGCCTCCGGTGTGATGGGGTCCGCGAGCTGGGAGAGCTGCCATTCCACGTTGCCGCCGGCCACGGGCGCGCCGTTGAATCCGGCGGCATCCGCGGCAATCTCCACCCACTGCGAGCCGGAATCCACGGTGACGCCCTGCTTCACCTCGAACTCGTCGCGGTGGAATTCCTGCACGTTGAGGTAAATGGTGGCGCGGCGGGATGCCTCCACCATCTCGGGGGCGTCGATCCCCAGCTCCTTGAGGGCCGCCATGTCCGGCGCGGTGCCGGTGCTGTCGCCCTCCTGCACCATGGTGAATCTCACATACATGTAACGGCCCGCCTCGGCGGGCTGTACGTCCACGGTGAACGAGCCGTCCTCCCGGTAGTCCACCTTAATGGGCGTGTTGTCGTCCTCCACGGTGGCGGTGATGGAGGTGAGCCTGGGGATGCTCACCTCATCACCTGTGAAGGTGCGGACGTATCCCTTGATGTGGGCGGTCTCGCCGGGGCGGTACAGGCTGCGGTCCGTGAAGAGGAAGGTTTCCGTGCGCGGCACGTGGTGCTCCGCCGCTTGGCGGCTATCGCCACTGTAAAAGTTGGAGAGGTGCGTCTCGTCGTTCCTGGACTTGGGGCTGTCCAGGGCCACGGTGTAGCAGTCGTCCCCGCTCACCAGCTGCAGGAAGCACGTGCCCTTCAGCAGCGTGCCCTCCGCTATGCCGTCCTTCACGTCCAGCGTGGCGATGGTCTCGCCGACCTTGTCCAACAGCAGAAGCGTGCCGTGCTCCAGCGCCTTCGCGTCCGACAGCCGGTAGGCGTAGCAGAAAACCTTGTCGCGGAATTCCTTCCACATGAGGCCGAGGTCCGTGACCTGGATGATGCCCTGGTTGGCGTAGCGCGCGCCGGGCTTGCCCAAATCCGGCACCAGGGTGCCGTTGACCTCCATGAAGTACATGGCGCATTCCGGCGCCTGGGGGAAGAGGTCGCCGAGCTTGATGTCGTGCGGCTCGCTGTCGCACGGGATGTCCACCTCGCGGCTTTCCACCACGCCGGGCAGGAGCTGCACGGGGAAGGTGGTGGGGTGCTTCCTGGCCTCGTCCGCCTCATCGGTCCACGCGCCGAGCTCGCGCACCTTGGCGGGGGTGTAGAGCTCGCGGAAGGCGGCCAGCACTTTGGCGGGGTTCTCGCCGTGGGAATCGATGCGGTAGATGTGCGCGGTGGCCTTCTCCAGGCTCTGCACCAGGCAGTGGATGGTGCGGCCGCCCTTGCTGAGCTTGCCGGAGGTGAGCACATCCGTGTTGATGGTGGGGGCGGGAGGGCTCACGCGGCACGAGGCCTTCCCATCCTTCATGGTGTCGCCGTGCACGGATTGCATCGACAGCACGGCGGTGAGCTTGAAGCACGCGCCGCCGGAATCCAGGTGCAGCACGGCGGCGGTGCAGCCGGGCTTCTCTCCCTGCGCGGTGGGCACGGGCTTCAGGCGCTTGGCGGTGGCCTCCTCGTCGAAGCTCATGGTCACGGGCCTGCCGTCGACGGTGGCCTTGAACACGCCGTCCTCCCAGTGCATGGTGGCGTCCGCGGGGGCATCGGAATCACCGGACAGGCGGATTTCCCACTTGCCCTCGCGGACGGCGCGCGCAAGCTCCTCCGGGGTGGCCGCCTGCTCCAGCGGCAGCAGGATGTCGTAGTGGCCCACGTCCGTGCGGCGGGCCTCCAAGCCGAAACCCATCCCGGGCAGCCGTACGATGCCGAAATGCACGTCGTCGCGCTCTCCGGTCCCGCTGTTCAAATCCCCGCAGTCCGGCAGCACCAGCATCAGCTCCTCGTTCGCCGCGGGTACGGGGAATTCAAAGTACCAGCAGTTGGGCAGCACCTCGTCCTGCGGCAACGCCTTGAACGCCTCCAATTCATCGTCACCCTGGCCATCGTTGACGACCGCTTGCAGGTATCCGTCCCAGTGCGCCACGGCATCCCCCACCGTGGCGGGACGCACGGCCGCGGGCCTCTCGGTCACCTTGGCCGGCTTGTCGGGGGATGTTTTCACGATGGAGCGCAGCACAGCCTCGCCGATATGCTCCCGCAGGATGGTGTCGTCGTTGTTGCCCTGGTCCAAGTTGCGGGAGTGGATGAACGGTGCGCCCGCGGACAGCATGAAGTCGTACCCGTGCAGTCCCTCTGCGCCGAAGTGCAGCGGCGCAAACCCGCCCAGCGCGCGCCCCTGCGCATTTTTCGCCCCGGCGCGCGGCGCGATGGTGTACACCGCCAGCGGCGCCACATCGCCCGTTAGCTTCACCGTGAGCTCCGATTGGCTGGTCCACACCGCGCTCACGGAAACCTCCGGGCTCACGCTCAGCGCGCCCAGCGTGTCCTCCCCACCCACCGCCTCCGGCGCCACCACGTCCTCCGCGTACTTGATCACGGTGAGTCTGCGGCCCTTGACCGGGTCGGTGAGACGGTAGTTGTTCAGCGCTGAGGCAACGGCAATGGGTTCCTGCTTGGCGGGGGCCTGCGCCTGGGCCTTGGCGCGCGGAGCGGCCTGGGCCGGCAGCGTGGCGCATACGATTCCCGGGACGGCCAGGGCGATGGCGGCGATGAGGTGGCGTGTCATGGTCGGATTGTGGTGAGGTGGTGTAACTGTTAGTCTGACGAGCGGGGCGGGCGTTTCGTTGAGCGTTCCCACCCCCATTAAGCGGGCAAACGCGCGTTTTTGTGAAATTTTTTGCAAAAAATGCAAAAAAATCCCCGCGCGCGGAACGCTGGCGAAATTCCAGCCTCGATTTTACCTTTCCCCCCGCGCGCACGCAAGGGAAAAACACTCTCTATCAGCAGATTTTTGGCGGGGCGTTGGTTTGGTTGCCGGTGTACCGCATGCTTGCCATCCGCCGTTTTTTCATTTTTTGAAAAAAAGTTTGTGCATTTCCCCGAACTCGTGCTTATATGGGTATGGAGAAACGTATGTGCCAGAACACCACAGAACCTGAATCACCCCGCTTGCCCGCTGTTCCGGATGCCCGCAAGGTGTACAAGCTGCAATACCCGGAGGGGAAGGAGATGGCGCGCATTGTGGCGGCGCTGGTGCGGCGGCAGATTATGGTGGTGCGCATGAGGGTGCTGGCTCTCCTTGTCCCGCTGGTGGGATTGGCATCCCTCTTGCTTGATTTCGGCAGGGCATACATGATTCCGGCGGGCGTGGGCGTGGCGGCGGGCCTGGCCATTCTGGAGCTTGCATGGCACGGGATGGTGAAACGCCAGGTCAAGCGGCAGGTTCCCCTTCTTGCCGGGAAGGAGACAACACTCACAATCTCCGACGATGGCCTGGTGCTTGAAAACGATCGCGCTTCCGTCTACTATGCCTGGCACCTGCTGTCCAAACCGCATTGGGACCGCAAGCTCGGCTTCCTGAATATCGTCGCCCCCACCAGGGGGCTCGGGATTCCCCTGCACGGCCTGGACGATGCCCGGCGGGAGGAGGTTTTCAGCGAGATTCAGGCGCGTGTGGGCAAGCAGGGCGGCACCGTGCCGCCGCCCGTGGATGCCACGCACGCACACCCGCTGAATTTCACGTACGCCCAACGCCGGGAAGCCTACGACATCCTGGCGACACGCATCAGCAGGCCCTGGCTGGCAATACTTGGTCTCTTGGCCATGCCCGTGCTCTCCTGGTGGCTGTGCAAGGATCTTGGGTATTCCGTATGGAGCGGGGGCGAGATGGAGAGAGGCCAGCTGTTTCTGTTCATCTTCCTGGTGTACCTGGTCTACAGGCTGGGCTCCACCCTGCTGCACCCTGGAGGGAAGCTCCTGCGCGCGCTCTCCACCGGGAAGGCGCTGCAGATGCGGCCCACCGCCTACCTCTTCGATGAAGAGCAACGCCGCGTGCTGGTGTTGGCGGGTGAGAGCTACTGGGTCACGTGGGGCTTCGAGGACATCGAGGCCGTGGCGCGCGGGAAGAGCTGCCGCTTGCTCGTCTCCCGCGGCGCGGACAGCGGCATCGCCCTGCCTCTGGATGCGGAGCTGCCGCCCGGCCTGCCCGCCGAAAAGCCCGCGCGCCGCCGCAGCCGCCTAGCCATTCCCGCCATCCTGCTCTCCATCCTGGCCTGCATTGGCGCGCTCGTCCTTGCCAATTTCGATTCCCGGGGCACCGCGGTTGACAGGGAATACTCATGCCCCGCCGAGGAAATGTACGACGAGGTGGCCGCCCCCATCCTCTACCCGGAATTCTGGTGCCCCGCCATCGGCGGGTGACACGCAACTCCCCGCGCGGAATTGGGCGTTGACATGTTCCGGGCGTTTGGTAGAATTTGCGGGCAAGATGGATGCGCGCGACATGGTGATGGACTACCTGGGCGGCCTGCAGCGGCAGGGCGTCCTGCGCCAGCCTGTGGACGACGATGCGCGCGCGGTCCTGCGCGGGTGGATGATTGCCGCCCGCAACGGCGCGCCCCGCGTGGTGGCCGCGCCATCCGGCGCGCCGCAGCCGCAGGCCGCGCAACCCGCAGCCGAGGAAGGCGGGTATGATGCCGTGTCCGCCCTCAGGGAGAGCCTGGACGGGAAACCCGAACCCAAGGAGACGGACGAGCCGGAGGTGACCTACTTCCGCCCCGGCGGCCGCAACGAGGACGAGGCATGGGAAGCCATGCGCCGCCACCTGCCCAATTGGCCGCCGCTGCGCAAGCTGGGCACCCTGAAGGCGACTCCCGTCTTCGGCGAGGGCAACCGCCACGCCGACATCATGATGGTGGGCGACATCCCCGGCTACCAGGAGGAGAAATCCGGCCGCCCCATGCAGGGCCCGGCGGGGGAGAAGCTGGACGGCATGCTCAAGGCCATGGGGCTCACCCGCGGCGATGTGTACCTGACCACGCTCGTGAAGTTCCGCCCCTCCCAGCCGCGCCAGACCGTGAGCACCCGCCCCGCCACACAAAAGGAAATCAGCGCCTGCATGCCCGTGCTGGACTTTGAAATCGGCCTGGTGCAGCCCAGGGTGATAGTGGCTTTCGGCGTGGTGGTGGCGCGCGCCCTGCTGCAGGGCGGCAACCTGCCGCTCTCCGACTACCAGGGCCGCGAGAATTCCTACAACGGCGTGCCCGTGGTGGTGACCCACCACCCCAGCTACCTGCTGCGCACCAGCGACCTCGCGGAGCGCCGCCGCCTGTGGGAGGAGATGCTCCGCGTCATGGAAATGGTGGGCCTGCCCATTTCCGACAAGCAGCGCGGCTTCTTCCTGCCCAAGAAATAGCCCGCCGTTCCCGCGGGCGTGTCAAAGTTGCCGCGCGATGCGCGCCGCCAGTTCTGCGGGCGTGGCGTCGGCATCCGCTGCAAGCGGGGTGAGCCAGTCCTCGCGGCGCAGCCAGGTGCGCTGGCGCTTGGCGTACTGGCGCGTGGCCAGGCGGATATCTGCCTCCAGCTGCGCCGTGCCGCCTGCGCCGTCCTGCAGGTGTTGCATGATTTGCGGCAGGCCGAGCGTCTTGGCCGCGGTGGCGGAGAGGGCCTTTCCCGCCACGGCGCGCACCTCGTCCAGCGCGCCGCCGCGCAGCATGGCCGCCGTGCGGCGCGCAATGCGGGCATCCAGCTCCGCCGTGTCGCGCGCTATCACGAACCCCGGCCCGGCCGGCCCGTGTTGCCAGTTCTGCTGCCAGTATGAGAGCGGCTTGCCGCCCAGCAGCACAATCTCCAGGTTGCGCACCACGTAGCGAGGGTTCTGCAGGTTGGTGGCGGCCGCGCCCGCGGGGTCGGCCTCCTGCAGCCGCCGCACCGCTTCCTCCAGAGGCAGGGCCTGCAGTTCCGCGCGCAGGGCGGGGTCGCTTGGCGGCGCGGGGGAGATGCCGTGGCTGATGAATTTCACGTACAGCCCGGAGCCGCCCGTGACGATGGCCCGCCTGCCGCGCGCGGCGATGTCTTGGATGGCCTGCAGCGCGCGGCGGGCGTGCAGGGCGGCATCGTTGTTCTCCTCCACCCCCATGAACCCCACCAGGTGGTGCGGCACGCGCGCGCGCTCCTCCGAACTTGGCGCGGCGGTGAGGACGGGCAGCTCGCGATACACCTGGTACGCATCCGCGCTCACAATCTCCGCTTCCCCCAGCAGCTCCGCCAGCTCCACCGCCACGGCAGACTTCCCCGATCCCGTGGGGCCGAGGATGAATATGGGCTGGATGGCGGCGTTCATGCGATGCTCTATTCCCATATAACCACGAAATCCCGCCAATGCACGACTTTTTTGCAAAAAAAACGTCGGGCGCGCCCCATCGCGCCCTCACCCTACGGGCAGCCACATACGTGGCTGGCTAATCGCCCTTACCGCGCCGTTCGGCGCGCTCTAATAGAGCCACCCAGGTGGCGAACTCAAATTTAGCCCCACGCGGGAGCGTGGGGGGTGTCCCCCTCCGCATTTCCATTAACGGAACCCCGCCTTGCCTGTCTCGGCGTAGCGCAACGCGCGAAGACGGGCGCGGGGTGGATTAGCGCCAAGGGTGGCTCCTCTGCGAGCGTTTTTATGGGACGGCAATAATCGCAAATTGTAGGTCGCAAATCCGCCTCGCGCGTACGTACACGCGCGTTTTTTGTTGCGCTGTGGCGGTTGGTGTGGTAAAGTGGCGGTCGGTATGAAGGTTATCACAATTTACGGTAGCAAGAGCGACCTGCCCTTTATGGAGCCGGCGCGGGTGTATTTTGCGGAGCACGGAGTGGAGCATGAGGAGGTGGTGTATTCCGCGCACCGGGATTTGCCGGGGCTCATCGACTACCTGAAGGGGCTGGAGGCGGCCAAGACGAAGGCGGTTCTGCTGTGTGTGGCAGGGCTTTCCGCGGCGCTGCCGGGCGTGGTGGTGATGAACACGTCGCTGCCGGTCATCGGCGTGCCGGTGCCGTGCGGCCCGCTCAACGGCATTGATGCGCTGCTGGCCATCTCCCAGCTGCCGGGCGGCGTGCCCGCGCTCACGGTGGGACTGCACAAGAAGACACCGCTCAACGCGGCTATGGCCGCTCACAGGATTATTCAGCTGGCTGAATAATCCTGTGTGAGCGAATTAGGATTAGGATTAAGATTAGGAAATTTTCTGCGTATGGGCTGCATTGGTGCAAAGGAGATAGAGAGCGCCATCTCTGCGTGGGTGGAGAGGATTGCCGCGGAGGGCGCGGAGCGGCTGGCGGTCATCGGGCTGATGAGCCACGGCGATTTGCTCGCCAAGCGCCTCGTGGCCGGGCTCAGGGAACGCGGAATCGACGCCCTGTACGGCGCCATCGATATCTCGCTGTACCGCGACGACCTCGACATGCGCGCGGAGAAGCTGCCGCTGCGGTCATCGTACCTGCCGTTCTCCACGGATGACCTGCACGTTATCCTGGTGGACGATGTGCTGTACACGGGGCGCACCATCCGGGCGGCGCTGAACGCGCTGTTCGAGTACGGGCGCCCGGCGCGGGTGGAGCTGCAGACGCTGGCGTACCGGGAGGGGCGGGAGGTGCCGATTGAGGCGAACTACTCTTGTTTCCATGTGGAACCCAAGGGTGCGGGTGAGGTATGCGTGAGGCTTAGGGAAGTGGACGGGGAGGATAAAATCGAGTTTTAATTAGGATTAAGATTAGGATTAGGAGTTTTACTTATGAAGCCGAGAAAGGATTTAATCACCATCGGGTCTCTGAGCGACGAGGAGATCAACACGATCCTGGATTCCGCCACGGCGATGAAGGACATCTTCACCAAGAGCGTGAAGAAGGTTCCCGCGCTCAAGGGCAAGTCCGTGTTGACTCTCTTCTACGAGCCGAGCACGCGCACCCGCTCGTCCTTCGAGGTGGCCGCGCACCGCCTCTCCGCGGATGTCACCACGTTCACCGTGGGCACCTCCAGCGTGGTCAAGGGCGAGAGCGTGCACGACACCATCGACACGCTCATGAGCATGAAGATGGACTACATCATCGTGCGCCACAAGAACAGCGGCATCCCGGATGTCATCGCCCGCCACTGCAAGGCCGCCGTCATCAACGCCGGGGACGGCGCGCACGCGCACCCCAGCCAGGCTTTCCTGGACGCCTTCACCATCCGCGAGAAGTACGGCACGGTGGCGGGGAAGCGCGTGGTCATCATCGGCGATATCCTGCACTCGCGCGTGGCGCGCTCCACCAGCACCATCCTGCAGCGCCTCGGTGCGCAGGTGGCTTACATGGGCCCCGGCCCGCTGGTGCCGCTGCAGGCGCACACGGGCATCCCGCGCTTCACCAACTGGGACGAGGTGTTCGACTGGAAGCCGGATGTCATCTACCTGCTGCGCGTGCAGAACGAGCGCATCGACACGCCGTTCTTCCCGGCGGGGGACTACCACCAGGCGTTCGGCGTGACCGAGGAGCGCCTGAAAATCATCGACGACCTGGACCTGGGCATCATGCACCCCGGCCCCGTCAACCGCGGCGTGGAGCTGTGCGACGCCGCCATGGAGTACCGGAACTGCCTGGTGTGCAACCAGGTGGAGAACGGCATCGCCGCCCGCATGAGCATCCTTTACCACCTCACACCCCAGACCCAGAACAATGACTGACACCATCATCAAAAACGCCACCTGGGCCATCTCCGGGGAGAAGTACGATTTGTCCCTCACCACCTGCGAGGACGGCAAGCACCCGCAGCTGGACGGCATCACGCTCACGGGCGTGGAGCGCTGCGAGCCCGCGGGCAAGCTGCCCGTGCCGCAGGGCGCGCAGGTGATCGACGCCGCGGGCAAGCTGCTGCTGCCCGCCCTGTTCGATATGCACGCCAAGGTGGAAATCAGCGGGCGCAGCAAGCGCGAGTCCGTTAACCGCACGGGCCAGGCCGCCACCAACGGCGGCGTGTGGGCCATGCTGGTGATGCCCACCCGCGGCTTCTGCTTCGACAGCGCGCCGAACCTGGACAGCTTCCGCGACGCCGTGGAGCAGCGCTCCTCCGCGGAGATGTACGCCGCCGGCTGCATCACGCTCGGCATGGGCGGCGAGCAGCAGGCCCCGTACAACACCCTCGCCGCCCGCGGCGTGCGCATCCTCAGCGATGCCGAGCACGTGCCCGCCAACCTGCTCACCCTCCACCGCGTGATGAAGTACGTGGCGGAGCTGGACATGGTGCTCGCCATCCGCGGCGATGTGCCGGAGCTCACCCGCAACACGTACATGCACCCCGGCGCCACCTCGTACCGCCTCGGCCTGCACGGCACCCCCGCATGCGCCGAGGAAATCGGTATCGAGACCCTCCTCCGCCTCGCCGCAGACGCCGGCGCGCGCATCCACATCCAGACCGTCAGCACCGCGGAAGGCGTGGATATCATCCGCCGCGCCAAGGCCGCCGGGCAGAAGGTGACCGCGGAGGTCGCCCTCCACCACCTGCTGTTCACGCACGAGGACGTGGGCAACTACGACACCAACTACAAGGTGCTGCCCCCGCTGCGCGAGCGCCGCGACTGCGAGGCCCTCATAGCCGGCGTGAAGGACGGCACCATCGACTGCATTGTGAGCGACCACACGCCCTGCATCCCCTTCGCCAAGAAGCAGGATTTCATCACCGCGCCCCACGGCATGGCCGTGCTGGACCACTTCCTGCCCGCGCTCTACACCCACCTGGTGAAGCCGGGCCTGCTCACGTGGGCGGAGCTGGTGCGCGCGTGCTCCACGGCGCCCTGCGGCATCGTGCAGCCGGTGGACGGGTACGACGAGCCGCGCGTGGCGCCGCTCATGCTGTTCGATCCGTCGGCATGCGGCACGGTGCAGGCGGCGCAGCTGGCGTGCGGCACGCAGAATTCCCCGTTCATCGGCGGCGAGCTCTGCGGCAGCGTCATCCTTCCCCTGCAATAACCGCGGGATATGGTCATCTACATCATCAGCGACGGCAAGAAGGGCCACCTCTCGCAGACCCGCGGCCTGGCGGGCGCACTGCTGGCACGCGCCAAGAAACTCCGCCCGGATGCCGACCACAGCGTGCATGAGGTGGATATCACCCACAAGGGGTATTTCGCCAAGATGTTCTACAAGGGCGGGGACCTCGCGGATTTGCCGAAGCCGGACCTGGTGCTGTGCGCCGGGCACGGCACGCATCTGGCGGCGCTGAGCCTCGCGCGCCGCATGAAGTGCCTGTGCATGGTGTGCATGCGCCCCAGCCTGCCGCTCCGCATGTTCGACCTCTGCATCATGCCCCGCCACGATGTCCCCGAGAACCGCGAGCCCGGCAAGAACACCTTCTGCACCAGCGGCGCCATCAACTGCATCCACCCGCGCCCCGACATCCCCAAGACGGAAACCCTCATCCTGGTGGGCGGCCCCAGCAAGAGCTACGCCTGGGACGCCGAGCTCCTGCTCACGCAGCTCGCCAACATCGTGCACCACAATTCCACGCCCATGGTGCTCACCACCTCCCGCAGGACCCCGCCCGACTTCATCCACGACCTCCAGGCCGCGTGCCCCAGCATCCATGCCGTGCCCGTGGAGGAAACCTCATCGGACTGGGTGCCCGTGCACCTCTCCCGCGCACGTGAGGTCTGGGTCACCCAGGACAGCGTGTCCATGGTGTACGAGGCCCTTTCCAGCGGCGCTCCCGTGGGTATCCTGGAGATGCAGGAGGCCCCTCAGCGGGGTAAGAAGAAAAAGCTGCCGCGAGTGGCGCGCGGGCTGCAGATGCTCGTAAGGGACGGCCTGGTGCACACGTTCACCGAGTGGGCCAAGTCCTCCCACTCCCTGCCCACGCAGGCCACCGTCATCAACGAGGCGGCACGCACCGCCGACTACATTTTGGAACGCTTCCCGCGCCTGCTGCCATGAAGGTGATGCATCTCCTGCCGTCCCTGTCGTCCGGCGGGGTGGAACAAGTCGTCGTGGAGCTCTGCCAGGGGCTCTGCGCGCGCGGCGTGGAGACCGTTGTGGTGTCCGGCGGCGGCCCGCTGGAGAGGGACGCGACCGCCGCGGGCGCGCGGCACGTCACGCTGCCCGTCGGCCGCAAGAGCATCCGCACCTTCCTCATGGTGCCGCGCGTGGCCAGGTTGATACGCGAGGAGCGGCCCGACGTGCTGCACCTGCACTCGCGCGTGCCCGCCTGGGTGGGATGGCTCGCCGCGCGCCGCGTGGAAAAGTCGCTCCGCCCGCTGGTGGTCACCAGCTTCCACGGTTTCCACTCCGTCAACTTCTACTCCGCCATCATGGCCAAGGGTGACCGCGTGATTGCCGTTTCGGAATGCATGAAACGGCATATTTTGGAGAAATACCCCGCCACGCCGGAGGAGAGAATCACCGTCGTGCCCAACTCCGTGGACACCGCGCTCAACTTCCCGGAATACCGCCCCTCCGACGACTGGTGGCGCCAATGGCGGCATGATTTTTCGGAGCTGGAGGGCAAGTTCACCCTCTGCCTGCCCGGCCGCATCACCCGCATCAAGGGCGCCGCACACCTGATTCCCCTGCTCACCGACCTCCGCGCGCGCGGCATCCCCGCGCACGCCGTCATCGTCGGTGAAACCAAGAGGGGCAAGGAGGCCCTCCGCCGCGAGCTGGAAGAAGCCTTTTCCATTGCCGGGCTGCAGGACGCCGTCACCTGGACCGGGTTCCGCCGCGACCTGCGGGATGTGCTCTGCGCGTGCGACGTCACGCTCTCGCTCACCCTCATCCCGGAATCCTTCGGCAAGACCGTGCTGGACGCCCTGGCGCTGGGCCGCCCCGTCGCGGGCTACGAGCACGGCGGCGTCGGCGAGCTGCTGGATGTGTTCCTGCCGCAGGGCAAAATCCCCGTGGGCGACACCGCGGCCATGGCGAACCTGCTCGCCGCCTGGTACAACAACGCCCCCGTGCCCCAATCCCCCATTCCCGCGCCGTTCAGGCGGGAAGACATGCTGGAGGGGCATCTGCGCGTGTACGGCATGCGGTGAACGCGGCCACCCGAAGCGTGGGAATTTCCGCCTTGCGCGCGCGGGGAAATCTGGTAGGATAGGGGCATGAGAATTGGAACGACAGCATGTGCGTTGATGGTGGCGCTGGCGGGCGTGTGCCCGGCGCAGAGCGAGTATGCGCGCGAGGCCGCCAACGAGGCCCGCAACTACGGCACCGCCGTGCGCAGCTGCGATATGCGCTGGGTGCTGGAGGCCATGTACCCCCCGCTGCGCAACACCTACGCCGAGATGCTTGTGAACCGCGAGAACCCGTCCGCCGAGGCCGCCGCCGCACGCCGCATCATGGGGCTGGACAAGAAGCCCGGCGAGACGTCGACGGAGAGGGCACGCCGCGAGGAGGAGAACCGCCGCCGCCTGGCGGAGAGCAACAAGGCCCTCCTGCAGCGCTACGTCCAGATGGGCGAGGACATGAAGAAGCAGGGGCTCAAGATTGAAAGCTATTCCATCGGCACGCCCACGGGCGAGTACGTGGTCACCCCCGCCAACGCCACGGCTTCCTCCGTCCACCGCGCGGAGGTGGACCGCCGCTTCCGCGAGGAGGGGGACAACCGCACCAGCAACGGCTCGCCGGAGCAGCCCCCCAGGGGGCAATTCAGCCTGACGGGCGAGACGGCGGACCGCTCGCGCATCGTCATCATCCCCACCACGCTGGTGGTGAGCATGCCCGGGCCGAACGGCGCGCGCACCCGCGTGGAGCGCAAGAGCTACATCTACGCCGTGCGTGATGAAATCATCTCCGACGACGGCGTCAACCGCGAGACCAAGAAGAACAAGTGGTACCTCATCGACGGCAACACGAACGTGGGTACCCTGCGCACCTTCTTCCCGGACCTGCCGCTCTACCTGGACCGCCCGACCTGCGGGGAGCGCGTGCTCAACTAACAAACCCCTATCCCAACCTACCCTATTCCACAGTGGCATGGCTCACTGAACAGACACTCAGCGACTTTTCCGAAACGGGCGTGCTCTCCGGCGCAACCGGGTTCGAGTTCCGTCCCCAGCAGCAGCAGATGGCCGCGGCGGTGGCGGAGGCCTTGGAGAACGGCGAGCCCCTGCTGGTGGAGGCCGGCACGGGCGTGGGCAAATCCCTCGCGTACCTCATCCCGTCCATCCGCTTCGCGCTGCAGAACGGCCGCAAGGCGGTAATCTCCACCCACACCATCAACCTGCAGGAGCAGCTGTTCCACAAGGATATCCCCACGGTGAAGAAGGCGCTGGGCTGCCAGTTCCAGGCCGCCCTGCTGAAGGGCCGCGCCAACTACCTGTGCAAGACCCGCCTGCGCCGCGCCATGGAGCAGTCCAAGGACCTCTTCAACCAGGAGGAGGCACGCCAGCTCCACCACCTCCTGGAATGGTACCAACAGTGCCCGGAAGGCTCGCTCGCGGAGCTGCCGGACGAGTTGGAAATCTCCCCCAAGGTGTGGGCGCAGGTGTGCAGCGAGAACCACGTGTGCACCGCCCGCAACTGCGGCCAGGATTGCCCGTACCAGGCCGCGCGGCGCCGCGTGCAGGATGCGGATGTGGTGGTGCTCAACCACACGCTCTTCTTCGGCCTGCTCTCGCTGGCGGACCAGATGGCGCCGGAGGACGAGGAGCGTTTCGACGGCTTCATCTTCCCCGGCGATTTCGTGATACTGGACGAGGCGCACACCATCGAGAACGTGGCCGCCCAGCAGCTCGGCATCTCCCTGCGGGAAGCCGATTTGAAGTACGACCTGCTGCGCCTCTACAACCCGCGCACCCACAAGGGCAGCATGCGCCAAATCGCCACGCCCAACCTCATCCAGCTCATCGAGGACGCACAGACCGCCACCGATGAATTCTTCAAGGCCGCGCGCGCAGACTGCCGCCTGGTGGAGAACCACGGCACCGTGCGCCTCCGCACGCCAGATTGGACGGATGATATTTTGTCTCCCCCGCTGCATGATTTGTACCTAGAGGTGCACAACATGGCAAAGGAGGAGGAGAACGAGCTCACCCGCGCCGAGCTCAAGGACACCGCCGCCCGCCTGCTGGCCTTCACCGCCACCGCCAAGGAATGCGTCCACCTCACGGAGCTGGAGTCCTCCGTCTATTGGGCGGAAACCAGCGGCCAGGAGGGCGCCCACACCAACATCGCCTCCGCCCTGGTGAACGTGGCGGACGTGCTGCGCGAAAAGCTTTTCGAGAGCGGCCGCACCTGCATCTGCACCAGCGCCACCCTCTCCAGCGGCGTCCGCGGCATGTCGTACTTCGCCGGGCGCGTGGGCGCTGAAACCGCACGCGCCCTCCGCATCGGCAGCCCCTTCAACTTCGCAGAGCAGATGCGCGTCGTCGTCGCCAAATCCATGCCCCCGCCACCGCCCGCGTCCGACGACAACGAGTACAAGGCCGCGCTCGCCGATTGGATCATGCGCGCGCTGGATATGAGCGGCGGCCGCGCCTTCGTGCTCTTCACCAGCTACGCCCTGCTGCGCGACCAGGTGGCGCGCTTGAAGCCCTTCTGCGCACAGCGAGGGTGGACCCTGCTCTCCCAGGGCGACGGGCGCGACCGCTCACGCCTGCTGCACCTGTTCAAGGACGAGGTGGACAGCGTGCTCATGGGCACGGACAGCTTCTGGATGGGCGTGGACGTGCCGGGAGAGGCGCTCTCCAACGTCATCATCACGCGCATCCCGTTCGAGTCCCCCGGCAACCCGCTTGTGGAGGCCCGCATCGAGGACGTCACCAACCGCGGCGGCAACGGCTTCAACGACTACTCGCTGCCGGAGGCCGTCCTCAAATTCCGCCAGGGCATCGGCCGTCTCATCCGCTCCAAGACGGATACCGGACTCATCGTCCTGCTGGATTCCCGCATCACCGCCAAATACTACGGCCGCAGCTTCATGCTCGCCATCCCGGAGCAGGCCCGCCGCGAATTCCTGTGAAAAAACGGCACTCCGCGCCAAGCAAAAAGCCGCGCGGCTGCGCGGCTTTCTTGAGTTGCGGGGGCAGGATTTGAACCTGCGACCTTCAGGTTATGAGCCTGACGAGCTACCGGGCTGCTCTACCCCGCGATTGGTACGCCGCGGAATATACGCCCGCCCCCCGCGCCTGTCAAGCCCCTTTTTGCATTTTTTCCGTCAACGCCGCGCGGGTTCCAATGATTTTTTGAAAAGGCGTGGTTGGTAGGCGGGCGATACACCGGCACCACCCCGCGGGAGCGGGGTTGCCGTGGATTGGTTGGCGTGCCGGGTGCCCCACGGCATAAAGATGCCGGGGCTTGCGCACCATCACCCCTGACGGGGTTACAGTTAGCGCGCGCAGAGCGCGCGACAAAATGTTTCATCTGGCGGAACGCCAGATGAAACTTGCGTTCCCGCGCGGCTTTGCCGCGCCTAACTCTCCAAATTGTAAATCGTAAATTGTCAATTGTAAATCCTCTGGCGGTGTGGATACACGCCAAGGGCGGCATCTCTCTTGGCGTTTTTCGTCCACCCACCTGTTGGGGCGCTGATTTTCCTTGCCAAGCGGCGGGGGAATCACGTAGAATGGCTTGGTGCACCAAATCGTCTTCAATGAAATCAGCGCGGCGGAGCTTTCCGCCATTCCCACCCTGGAGCAGATGGAGCTTGTCTCCGCGTTCCAGGTGGACGAGAACTGCCTGAAGGCGGAGCCGAGCGACGCGCGGTTCGGCGTGGTGGAGCGGGAGGGGCGCAGGATCTACCGCTTCCGCAGCAAGGACTACCGCATCTACTTCACGGTGGAGGGGGACGGCACGGTGGTGGTGCAGCGTGTGCTGCATGCGGCATCGCTGAACGATTTCCTGTTCCGCAGCGGCATGGGGAAGGGGAGCGAGGACCAGAAGCTAGGCGCGTCCCGCTCGTTCTGGAAGCTCATTGACGACGGGGAGCACGCCAACCGGAAATAAAGACGCACCATGGGAGGCCTTGTCACAGCCATCATCGGCAAACCCGCACGGATAGCGGCGGTGGCAAGGGTGACATTGACCCAGCTGGTGCGCATGAAGCTCTTTCTGGTGCCGGCGGCGTTTGCGGTGCTGTTCCTGGCGCTGCAGTTCATCCCGTACCAGGATGCCATCGGCATCGAGTTCCAGGGGGTGGCGCAGCTGGAGCTGCTGAAGGACGTGGCGCTGGGGTGCATGCAGGCGTTCGGGCTGGTGTTCAGCATAGCGGCCACGGCCCTGCTGATACCGCGCGACACGGAGGACCGCATCCTCTACACCATCCTGTGCAAGCCGGTGCCGCGGTTCGACTACCTGGCGGGCAAGCTGCTGGGCGTGTGGGGGCTCACCATCCTGATGGTTCTGTTCATGGACGGCATGATGTGCCTGCTGGTGGGGCTGCGGGAGGCCGGAATCGAGGCGGATTTGGCGGCGGCGCTGTCGCAGCGCGGCTACGGGGCGGAGGAGATGGCGCCGTACCTGGACGCCGTGCGCGCCGCCGGGAACGATTGGAACACGCAGCTGGGGATAGCAGCCATGCTGCTGGGGTTCGGCGTGCTCACCAGCATCACCCTGCTCATCTCCTGCTTCACCAGCGGCAGCATCGTGAGCATCATCTTCGCCCTCGGAGCGTACATCATCGGCATGTTCCAGGGCAGCCTCTTCAGCATCCTCTTCAACGGCCAGGGCGTCACACGCCTCATGCAGCAGGTGGAAACCGCCTTCGCCGTCCTCATCCCCAACTTCAGCATCTTCGCCGTGGCGGATTCCGCCGCGGCGGGGGCGCCGCTCGGCTGGGGGCTTCTCGGCAGCCTGGCGCTCATTGCCGGCGGATACATGCTGCTGCACCTCCTCACCGCCGCCTGGCTCTTTCAACACAAGGAATTCTAAGCTATGGACTTCAAGACGTTTTTCCTGAACACGGCCACGCTGCTCATCGTGCTGGACCCGGTGGGCATCATCCCCATCGTGCAGTCGCTGCTGCTGCCGGTGCCGCGAAAGCGGCGCATGCGCGTGCTGCGGCGCGAGCTGTGTATTGTGCTGGGGCTGCTGCTGATGTTCTACTTTGCGGGCGAGGCCATCCTGAACTACATGGAGATCGACCAGAGCACGCTGAGCATCTCCGGCGGCATCCTGCTGCTGTTGATAGCGGTGGGCATGGTGTTCCCGCGGGTGGATGTGCTGGGACCCACCCCGGAGCACGACTCCAAGAACTCTGAGCCGCTGCTGGTGCCCATCGCCGTGCCCATCATTGTGGGCCCGGCCTCCATCTCCGTGGTGATGATCATGGCCGCCAAGTGTACGGATACCAGCGTGCTGCTGTTCAACTCGCTGAGCGTGGTGGCCGCGTGGGCCGTGGCCTTCACCGTGCTGATGTTCACGCGCAAGATAGCCGCCAAGATGGGGCAGCGCGGCGCCGTGGCCCTCACCCGCCTCATGGGTACCATCCTGGTGCTGCTCGCCATCCAGATGTGCCTCAACGGCCTCACCAAGTACATTGACGCCGTGCGACACCCCGCACCCGCTCCCGTGGAGCAGGTGGAGCAGGCGCAACCCGCCCCCGACGCCACGCCGCAGCATGAGTGACGAGCTCACCCAGCGCGCGGACGCCGGTGAGCCGGACGCCTGCATGCACCTCGCCAAGCGCCTCATGCGCGGCCGCGGCGGCCAGCGCGACTACGAGCGCGCCGTGGCGTACTTCGACACCGCTGCCAAGGCCGGCGACGCGGATGCCCTCTACTGGCTCGGCAAGTGCTACCTGAAAGGGCTGGGATGCCCGCGCGACCCATCGGGCGGCGTGAGCTGCCTGGAGAGCGCGGCGCGCGCCGGGCATGCGGGCGCGGCGCTGAAGCTGGGCACCTGCTTTGCGGAAGGTTGCGGCGCCCCGCAGAGCGCAGAGATGGCCGCGTACTGGTACCGCCGCGCCGCCGCCCGCGGCCAATCCCGCGCCTACGACCTCCTGCTGGCGCTCGCAAAGAGTACAAATCCCAAATCCAAATCCTAATCTTAATCTTAATCCTAATCCTACTCCCAAATTTCCCATGTTCACAGGTCTCGTAGAATGCACAGGAAAAGTCCTCGCCATCACCCCCGTGGAAACCGGCGCCCGCTTCACCGTGGAGGTCCCCTTCGCCCATGAATTGTCCCTGGGCGACTCCGTAGCGGTGAACGGCTGCTGCCTCACGGTGGACAAGCTGGAGCCCCCGCGGGTGGAGTTCGACCTCTTGACGCAGACGCTGCGTGTGACCTCGCTGGGGGCATTGAAGGTGGGCGGCGAGTGCAACCTGGAGCGCGCCATGGGCGGCGCCGGGCGCTTCGGCGGCCATTTCGTCATGGGCCACATCGACACCACGGGAGAGGTCCTCTCCGTGGAGCCCGTGGGGCAGGACCACCGCATCCGCATCCGAATCCCGCAGGAATACGCCAAGTACATCATCGACAAGGGGAGCATCGCCCTGGACGGCGTGTCGCTCACCATTGCGGCCATCCACAACACCTGCGAGCCGGAGTTCTGGATCACCCCGCACACCTGGAACCGCACCGCCATGCACGCGTACACGCCCGGCCAGCCCGTCAACATCGAGGTGGACATGCTGGCCAAGTACGTGGAGAAGATGATGGCCGCCCGCGGTTAGGCCGCCGCCCGCGGAACAGGTGGGGGATTTTGCTTGCACGCCCGCCGCGGAGGCGGTATGGTGGGGGTATGGACAGCAGGCTCACCATCGCGCTGGAGGATTTCCCGGAGGAAGGGCGGTATCTGGAAGGGGATATCGACGGGGCCGTGTTCGATTTGGGCAACGACGACATCCGCCCCGCCGGGCCGCTGCACTACGCGTTCGACGCGCACCTGTACGAGCACGAGCTGGTGCTGCGCGGCAGCGTGCGCGCGGTGTTCGACATGCGCTGCAACCGCTGCCTGGCGCGGTTCGACTACACGGCGGAAATCACTGATATGACATTGTCGTTCGACGTGAAGGGGCAGGGGGCGTTCGATGCCACGGATGCGCTGCGGGAGGAAATCCTGCTCATCCTGCCGGGGTACCCCAAATGCGAGCACGCGGGGCTGGATTGTGAAAAAAATGACACAACGTGTGAATTTGGGCTGGACAAAAACCCCGGTTCGGGTGTAGACTCTGCCGCACCGCGCGGCAACAGCGTGTGGGATGCGCTCGACAAGCTCCCCCAAAACACCGACGGCCGCCCGCCAAAGCAATCTTAACCAATACACGATTATGGCAGCTCCTAAACGCAGAACATCCAAGATGAAGCAGCGCTCCCGCCTGGCCGCCAAGGCCTGGAAGGCGCCCAAGCTCGGCAAGTGCCCCAAGTGCGGCGCAGCCGTCCCCGGCCACACCGCCTGCCCCCAGTGCGGCACCTACAAGACCCAGAGCGGTGCTGAGGTTATCGTCAAGCTCGTTGACTGATTTCCACGTCCGGCAACATAACTTTTTCCCACCGCCCCATCCTGCATGGGGCGGTTTTTTATTGACAAGGTGGCGGCGGGTGCTAGAGTGGTGGCAGCCGTTTCCTCAATCACCGGCCACGCGTATGAAGCTTGCACTGGATGCCATGGGTGGAGACAATGCCCCGCAGATCAACATCGACGGGGCCAAGGAGGCCTTGCAGCATGTGGATGCCTTGGATAAACTCTACATGGTGGGCGACGAGGCGCTGCTGAAGCGCCTGTGCGATGCCGCCGGGTTCGGCGGCAGCCCGCGGTTGGAAATCGTGCATGCGCCGGAAGTGGTGGGCATGGACGAGAGCGGCCTGGTGGCCGTGCGCCAGAAGAAGCACTCCTCCATGAGCATTGCCGTGGATTTGGTGAAGGACGGCGTGTGCGACGCCGTGCTCTCCGCCGGCAACACCGGCGCGGAGGTGGCCGCCTGCACCATCAAGCTCCGCCTGCTGGAGGGCGTGGAGCGCGCGGGTATCGTCTCCCCCATCCCGAACAACCGCAACTACGTGCTGGTGAGCGACACCGGCGCGAACCCGGATGCCAAGCCGAGCCATCTGGTGGGCTACGCCGTGATGAGCGCCCTCATGGCGCGCTACATCTACAATATCCCGGAGCCCAAGGTGGCCGTGATGAGCAACGGCACGGAGGATTGCAAGGGCTGCGAGTTCTCCAAGGAGGCCCACCGCCTGCTCCGCCACCTGGCGGACGCCAACCTGCTGCCCTTCCAGTTCATCGGCAACCGCGAGGGGCACGACCTCTTTGACAGCGACATGGACGTGGCGCTCACGGACGGCTTCACGGGCAACATCCTGCTCAAGAGCGTGGAGGCCACCGCCATCACCTTCGCCCGTTGGATTAAGGACGGCATCAAGAAGCACCCCATGGCCATGGTGGGCGCGCTCGGCATGCGCGGCGTCTTCCGCAGCATCGGCGACCGCCTCAACGCGGATTCCGTCGGCGGTTGCCCCCTCATGGGCGTCCGCGGCGTCTCCATCATCGCCCACGGCTCCGCCAACCCGCGCGCCATCCTCAACGCCACACGCATGGCGGAGGGCATGTGCCGCCACAGCGTGAACGACCGCATCATCGCCGCCATGGCCCCCATCAACGAGGAGCTCCGCCGCCTCGCAGAAGAGGAATCCGTCGTGTAGGCGGGTTCAATCACGCCAAGGGTGGCTCCTCTCTGAGCTTTTTTTGGTCCCGTCGATCCGCCGCAGAGATTTTTGTCATTTTTCCATTTTTTCTGCACAAAATCACCAAGAACGTGCTTAATAGGGGAGTATGAGACGCGTGTTTGCCATCATGTCTGGAAGGCTGGCGGAGCTGATGCTGCTGCCGGCGGTGCTGCTCGTTCCCGCGGGTGCGCCCGCGCAGGAGGCGCAGGAGGCCGCCCCGGAAGCCCCCGCGGCATCCGTGGACGAGGCGGTGGATGAGGACGGCAACACGCCGCTCATCCGCGCCGCCATGCGCCTGAATCGCCTGATGCGCATTAGCAGCCCCGTGCCGCCGGAGGTGTGGAAGGAGGTGGAGGACGCGGTGTTCCAACTGCTGGCAGGCGGTGCAGACCCCCTGCGGGAGAACAACCGGGGGTGCAACGCGCTCTTCTTCCTGCACGTGCGCCCCGATTGGGTGGAAAGGCTGCGCCGAGAGAACCTGCTGCCGCCGGAGCTCGCGGTGCGCATTCCCGCCGGACGCACGGAATTCCTGCACTACATCTCCCTGCGAGCCGCACAGGCGCGAAAGGCCTATACCGCCTCCCTCGGCGACCCCGGATACTTGTCCAGACGCTACTGCCAACCCGCGTACGGGCGGTGCCGCGACCTGGTGGAAGAGCTGCTGAACGGCCACGGGATGACCGACGAGAACGCCGCCGCGCTGGCGGACGCCCTGGAGGTCATGCGCGCCGCGGATGCGGAAAAGGCGGCGGACTACATCGATTCCCTGCCGCTCTGGCAGCACGGGGAGCAGATGATGCAGCCCGTGCCGCTCGCGCTGCTCCAAGCCCTGCAGGACACCCGCTGGGCCCCCAACGTGGCGAACATCCGCACCGCGCTGGACAAGCTGGCGTCCATGCTGCCCGCCAGCAAGGAGGACATGATAGACTGCGCGGCGGCGCGCCCCGTGCGCGTGCTGCTGCACCTGCTGGTGTACCAGGAGGGCCCCCGCGCCATGCCGGAGCTGGAACGCCTGGCCCAGGCGTACGACCCCGATGCCGCGTGCGCGGCCATGGAGCTGATGCTGCAGCTGCGCGGCGGGCGCTACCTGCCGGAGCTGCAGGCGGAACCGACCACCCCGTTCGAGCGCCTGGCGGAAGCCTACCGCGTGGACGATGCCGTGTACCACGGCAACTGGCGGGAGCTGGACCCCGCCGCCATCCTGCGCGCCGCGGAATGCATGCGCTCCCTTGAAAAAACGCCCTGCCCCCTCCACGCCGCCATGCTGGAGGGCATGGTGAAGGATGGCCAATTGGCGGTGTCGGAGGACGACGCGCTCAACCTGCGCTACCGCTATGAGGAAATCGACGAGCCCGCGCCGCGCCGCTGCATCCTCTCCCACATCCTCGCGAAGTACGACACCTACTTCCCGGCGCAACCCGCGCCGCAACCGCAACAGCCGTGAACACGGAACGCATCATCACCCGCCTGGAGCCCTCCCGCATCCACATGGCATGCGGCGCGGCCGCGCTGCTCTGCTGCGTTCCCCTGCTCTTCCCCAACCTGCTGCCGGATGCGCTGGGCGGGCTTGTCCCGTACTTCGGCGCGGGCATCCTGGCGGCGGCGGGGCTTTCCCTGCTGGTGATGATGGTGGCCACGGCGGTGCAGATGTCCAAGCTGCACAACCTGCGCGCGCTGGGGCAGCTGGCATCCTGGGCTGGCGTGTGGTGCTGCGCGGTCGGCGCGTTCGTGCTGCTGGCGATTGCCGCGGATGTGCCGCCGCCCGCCGTGCCGCAGGCGCTGGAGCCCATCCAGGCCACCGACACCCAGCACAAGGCCAACGAGACCCTGCTCGGCCCCTCCGGGCTCGCCTTCCCAATCGACACGGAAGGCATGCCGGAAGACCGCCTGGTGGACGCCCCCAACCTCACCAAGCTGGAGAACGAGCACGAGAACGTGCTCAAGGCATACATCGACCGCTCGCCGCGCTGGCAGCCCAACGAGGAGGACGACACCTACTACACCAAGCCGGGACACCTGGTGTTCCTGCCGCCCACCACCTCCGGCACGCCGGGGCTGGTGCACGCGGCCTTCCGCCGCCTGGTGGGCGGCTCCAAGCTGCCGGAGGGCTTCAAGGTGGCCAAGCCCGGCGACCCCGTGCCGCAGGACGTGCTGGATTCCAAGGGGGCGGTGCCGGACCTGGCGCTGGATTTGGGGCGCGACCACTACCTGCTGCTGGCGTGGCGCGGCGTGCCGCACGTGGGAACCGCCGCCAAGGCGCTCAACGCGGCCATCAAGGCGGTGGACAACCGCATGGCGCCGCTGGCCAAGGACCCTACGCACGAGACGCTGCTGCGCATGCTCAGCCTGAACCAGACCATCCGCGGCGGCAACCCGGAAATGCGCCTGTGCTCGCCGCCCGCGCAGGAGGGCTGCTACCAGGCGGAATTCTATATCAACCCGCACGAGCCCGGCACCCTGCAAATCTTCTTCCGCCGCATGGAGGACAATTTCATCCTGCGCACCTTCACCATGCCCGCGCGCTACTCCGACAAGAAGGACGAGCTTTTCCGGCACGACCTGCCGGGCTCGCTGAGCGACTGGGCGCGCGCCAACAGCCGCCTCAACCACCTCTTCCCGGAGAACACGCCGCTCTTCGCCGTGTGGGAGGGCAAGGGCAGCGAGCACACGGGCGTGGCCGTGGAGCTGTGGTTCGAGCCGGACAACCCCGCGCACCCGCGCCGCCTGCTGCTGCGCCGCTGCTACTCCCTGCAGCCGTACGCCGCCAACCAGAAGGCGGACATCTCCGTGCCCGCGCCGGACGCCGAGCCCAAGCCGGAGCCGCAAATGCCGGACTTCCGCCGCCTGCTGCCCCGCATTATGTCATGACCCGCCCTTGTACGCGCGCGGGGCTACGGGTATCATGACACCCGAACTTCCATGTTGGACTCCTTTCTTTCCTATCTGAACACCGCCTGGCTCATCTTCCTGGTCGTCATGTTTTTCAACGTGATGATCTTTGTGCACGAGCTGGGGCACTTCCTTGCCGGCAAGTGGCGCGGCGCACACATCGACCGCTTCCAGATCTGGTTCGGCAAGCCCATCTGGAAAAAGACCATCAACGGCGTGCAGTACGGCCTCGGCTGGATTCCCGCCGGCGGATTCGTCTCCCTTCCCCAACTGGAGGACATGCAGGCCATCGAGGGCCAGGCCAACGCACCCAAGGATCTGAAGCCCCTCAAGCCGCTGGACAAGATCATCATCGCCGCCGCGGGTCCCATCTTCTCGCTGCTGCTGGCGTATGTGTTCGCGGTCATCGTGTGGTGCACGGGCAAGCCCGTGGGCGACATCGACACCACGACGGTGGGCATGGTGCCGCCGGATTCCCCCGCCGCGCAGGCGGGCATCCTGCCCGGTGACGTCATCACCGCCGTGGACGGCACGCCCGTGCACAAGTGGGCCGGCAACATGGAGGGCGTGCGCGAGCTCGTGGCCCTCAGCGAGCACGAGTCCATCACCTTCGACATCGACCGCACCGCGGAGGACGGCTCCGTGAACCACATGCAGCTGCAGTGCGGCTACCGCCTGCCGGAAACCAAGTGGTGGCAGCGCGGCGGCATGCGCCAGGTGGGCATCCTGCCCGCCGTGCCGTGCGTGGTGGGCAAGGTGTTCCCCAACTCCCCCGCCGCAGCCGCAGGACTGCAGGAGGGCCAGGTGGTCACCCACCTCAACGGCAGCCGCGTCCACACGCCGCTCGCCGTTATCCAGGAAGCCGCCAAGGGCCAGGAAATCCAGCTCTCCCTCGCCAACAAGGACGGCTCCGCGCAGAGCGTCCACATCACCGCCGCCATCCCCCAGAACTGGCAGGGCAAGGAGGGCGCCAAGCCCATCCTCGGATTCGCCTGGGGAGACCCCGAGGGCGCCATCCGCCTGGAACACCCCACCCCGCAGGCACAGGTCAACCAGAGCCTCAAGTGGATGGGCGACACCCTGGCCAAGGTGGCCGCGCCCGGCAGCAGCGTGGGCATGGAGCACCTCTCCGGCCCCGTGGGCATCGGCAACTACCTGTACAAGATGCTCAACGCGGAATACGGCTGGCTGCTCTTCCTGTGGTTCGCCGTGGTCATCAACGTGAACCTGGCCGTGCTCAACATCCTGCCGCTGCCCATTGTGGACGGCGGGCACGTGGTGCTGGGATTCGCGGAGCTCATCGCAGGCCGCCCCGTCAGCGGCAAGATCCTGGATTGGATCCAGGGCGCATTCCTCTTCCTCCTCTTCGCGTTCTTCCTCTTCGTCACCTTCAAGGACGTGGGCGACATGGTGGGCGGCGGCAAGGAGGAGGCCCTGGAAAAGCTGCCCGCTCCCGTTTTCGCTCCCGCACAGCCTTAACCCCTTTCACCTGCCATGCTGCTTGACATCAAACAATACGGCGACCCCGTGCTCCGCGCGGTCAGCAAGCCCGTGGAAACGGTGGACGACTCCCTCCGCGAGCTCGCCGCCAACATGCTCGAAACCATGTACGAGGCCAACGGCATCGGCCTCGCCGCTCCGCAAGTCGGCGTCAACCTCCGCCTCGTCGTCATCGACACCCAGGAAGACGAACCCGAAGAGGGCGAGGAGCCGGAAACCGCCACCGTCAACGGACAGGTCCGCCCCGTGGCCGACATCATGCCACTGGTCTTCATCAACCCCACCCTACACCCCTACGGCAAGCAGCAGCTCTTCACGGAAGGCTGCCTCAGCGTGCACGACATCCGCTCCAACGTCAGCCGACTCGACCACGTCAAGGCCACCCTACCCCAATTGGACGGCTCCGTGCTGGAAATCGACTGCGGCGGCCTGCTGGCACGCTGCCTGCAGCACGAGTGCGACCACCTGGACGGCTTCCTCTTCACGGACCGCGTGTCCTCCGCCGCCAAGCTCACCCTCAAGAAGAAGCTCCAGCGCCTCGCCCAGTGGAGATAATGCCAAGCGAATGCCGCCCGCGCGTCATTTTTCCCAAAATTTCTTCTGAAATCTCTTGACAACCCCGCGCACCCTGCGTATACTCCGCCCGTTCCAATCTGCACAGGGCTATGGTGTAATTGGCAACACATCGGTTTCTGGCACCGCTATTCGGGGTTCGAGTCCCTGTAGCCCTACTCCTCAAAGGCCGCCCGCTCACCGAGCCGGGCGGCTTTCTTTTTATTGCATCCAGGTTCCCCGGGTATGTCTGAAACGCAGATTGACACAGCACGGTGGGGGCATACAATAGCTATAGAAGGCAAGTTCCCATAACACATGAACCGACATTCACTCGTTCCCTGCGAAGAAATCCGCCAACGCCACGCCTCTCCCCACTCCTGGGTGGAGGGGCGCGACTTGGAGTTCAAATCCTCTGCAGAGAAGCTGAGCTCCGACCTGTGGGAAACGTATTCTGCATTTGCCAATACGGACGGTGGGCTTATTGTCCTGGGCGTGGATAATTCCGGCAACGTGACCGGTATTTCCCATGCAGAGAGTCAAAGGCGGGACTTGATCAACACCCTGAACAATCCAGAAAAGGTCAGCGTGAACCTTTGCAGGGAAGCCGACAGCATTACGCTGATGCAACTGGATGGAAAAACGGTGATGGTCATCAGCGTGCCGGCCGCTGAGTTGAAGGACAAGCCTGTCTACCTCAAGGGGCATATAGAAAATTGCTATCTGCGGGTGAACGAGGCAGATATCGTTTGCAGGAGGGAAGATATCGCCCAAATGATGAGGGATGCCGATATTGACGCCTACGCGCCTGAAATCGTCCCTTATACATCATTGGCTGATGTGGACGGGACAACTCTGAAGCAATACCGGAACCTGATGCGCAGCTATTCACCCCAGCATCCCTGGGTGCAGATGGACGACGACAAGCTCCTGCGCCGCCTTTCCGCATATGCCGAAGACCCGGCTACCGGGCGCAGGGGTTTGACATGGGAAGGTCTCCTGATGTTCGGGAACGAAGAGGCTATTACCCAACACATGCCACAGCTGCAATTGAACTATTTTGAGTACGAGAACAGTGAAAAGACCGGCAGCTTGAACAGTTGGACCGACCGGATTTGCAATGACGGGACATGGACCCCGAACCTCTACCAGTTCTTTTTCCGCGTACTCCCCCGTATCCAACAAAGGTTGAAGAATCCGTTCAAGCTCAATGCGGATATGACGGCCCAAGGAGAAAGCTCCGCTCATATCGCCGTGCGAGAAGCACTGGCCAATGCCATCGTGCACGCGGACTACAGGGGCGAGGGAGGCATTATCATTCGCCAGTTCCCGCACGGGCTCCGCTTTGAAAACCCCGGCACGCTGCTGCTGCCCAAGGACATCGTCCTGCAAGGCGGGTTGAGCCGTTGTCGCAACTGTGGTTTGCAGACAATGTTCATGCGGATAGGCATTGTAGAAAAGGCGGGGTCGGGTATCGACCGTATCATGCGGGGCTGGGCCGAGCAGTGCATGATGCCCCCTACCGTGGAAGAGCTGCGCCACCCCGCCAGGATTGTATGGGAAATGCCTTTTGTCGGTCTGCTGCCCAAGGAAAACGAGGAACGCATCCGTGAGTATTTCGGGGATAAATTGTACTATTCCCTAGAATCGTTGCAGCGCATCGTCCTTTGGATTGTCTCGGAACAGGGCCTCACTGGGCACAAGCAAATCCACCAACTGCTACCCTACGTTCACGCCGCAGACTTGAGTGCGTGCCTTTCCCATCTGGTGGACAAGGGCTGCTTAAGCCGGGCGGGGAGAACCACTGCGGCCCAGTACAGCCTTGTGGCAGAATACAAGGGCCAACGCTGGAATGCGGGTACTGCCCCCGCGTCAACCGCACGTGCCGCATCCGG
>JAUNNT010000106.1 GCA_030531305.1 Akkermansia sp. | reverse complement strand
CACAACGATAAAAACGGTCATCGCTCCTTGTGAAATCACCGTTGCAATCGCCGCCGCAGCAGCAGTGGTGGCCCTCGGTGGTGGCCTGCATCATGCGTTGCATGGAGGCTGCCACCTCCTCGTCCGTGGGGGCGGTGCCGTGCTCCACGGCCAGGCAGAGGTACTGGTTGACGGTGGCCAGCAGCTCGTCAATCTCCTGGCGTGCCTCCAGGAATCCCTTGCAGAGCGGGTTGTCCACCACGTTCTGGCGCATCTCGTCGAACTTGGCGATTTCCTCCTGGGAGGGTTCCATGCCGGACATGCTCTTCTCGCGGAGACTCTCACCGAACTCGCTGACCTTGCGGAAGAGGTCGGTGGCCTCGGGGTTCTGGTAGAAGAGGCCGATGCGGGCCTTGGCGGAAACGATTTTCTGAGACTTTGCGAAGGCGGAGGCCAGGTTGATGGCCAGCGCGCTGAGTTCCGGAGTGAGGGAGGTGTTTGCCATATGCGTGCATGTTATCACAGCGCGCGCGAAACCTCAACCCGCATTTCCGCGCTGACACAATGGGCGGGCGGGGAAAAGCAAAACGGTGTCTCCCGATGGAAGGGGAGACACCGTGAAAAACAAACGGCCGGCTTGCGGACGTAGCCCAAGGGGCGCAGCCTTAGGACTTGTAGCGCAAACGCTTCTTGTGACGGTTCTGGCGCATGCGCTTGCTGCGCTTGTGCTTATTGATCTTGGCCTTACGTCTCTTCTTGAGCGAACCCATGGTTACTTGATGATTTCGTTGTGATTCTCGCTTCCGGGAGAATTGCCGGCTGCATCCAAGGAGCGGATGCGGATAACGGGGAGATATTTAATCCGAATCCGCGAAAAAGTCAAGCGGAAACGGCAAAATGGACGCATTTTTTTCGCCATCAGGCGTGGATGATGTTCTTTCTCCAGTGCTGGAGGGCCTGCATGATGCCGCCGCGCGGGGCAATGTAGCCGCCGTGCGCCTCCAGGAACTCCAGCACCTCCGGGTGGGCCTCGCCGGGCGCGGCGCGGAAGCCGCCGGGGAACGCGCGGAACATGTCCAGGTCGTTGTGGCCGTCGCCCACCATGGCGATGCACTCCTCCGGCACGTTCCAGCGCTCCGCGACGCGGCGGAGGGCGGTACCCTTGTTGTAGCGGACGTCGGAGAGGCGCATGTAGCGCCCGGCGCGCTGCATGACCACGTTCTCCCAGTCGTTGAGGAAGGGGGCGATCAAATCGGCGAGGTAGTTCATGGTGTCGGTGTCCTCGGCCACGATGGAGAGGGGGTCGTGCGCGTCGAAGCGCCAATGGAGGTTGGTGAAGCGGTGCTTGAGGGCCTCCATGAAGGTGTGGTAGGGAGCGGTCACGTTGTCGCGGAGCTCGCGGGTGGCGTTGTCGGCCTGCCCGTTGTATTCCTCCAGCGGTTGGAGCACGCCATCCGCATCCGCCATGTACACATACTTCTCACAGGTGCAGATGAAGTCCGGCAAGAAAGGTGCCACCTCCATGTAGTCCTCCAGGAAGTAGGGCAAATCGCGCCCGGTGTTCACACCCCAGCGCACGCCCCTGTTGCGCAGGCGCTGCATGAGGCCGAAGAAGCCGGGGTCGATGGGCGCGGGCTCGTCCAAATCCGCGGCACGGAGCGTGCCGTCGTAATCCATGGCGAGCAGCCAGCGGCAGGTTCCGGCGAAGGGTGCGGCGAGTCCGGGCGGGGCATCACCCTCTTTAACGTCGTTTGGCATTGGCGGGTTTCTTGGCGGTGGGTTTTGCGGGGTTCTTGGCCGCGGGCTTGGCGGCGGGCTACAGCAATTCGAGCGTGAGCGTGAGCGCGCGGG
>JAUNNT010000022.1 GCA_030531305.1 Akkermansia sp. | reverse complement strand
GGTGTCCCCGCATGCCTACCAATCCCCATAACCCCGCTTGCCGGGGTGGTTCGGGACACCAACGCCTGCAGCTCTCCGAGCGTCTGTGTCCTCGCTCCGCGTTCACTTGCTCTGGATGACGCAGTTTGGTGAGAGGCCGTACATCTGGGGTTCGTACATGAGCTGGGCCTGGGCGGGGGGCGCGGTGGAGGTGCCGGCGCGCTTCACGCGGGCGTAGTAGCGCATGTTGAGCAAATCGCGGCCGCCCCACTTGGTGCAGAAGCCGCGCACGCGGTCGGCCAGGTACTCCTTGTGGTCGAACCACACGCTCCAGTCGCACCGCTCCAGGCCCACGCACTGGCTCGGGATGGCGGGATTCAGGGCCTCCATGCAGGACGGCAGGTAGTCCTCCAGCACAAAGTATTCCAAATCCCTGGCGGGCTTGGCGCAGGTGAGCGTCACGCGCACCACGTCGCCCACGTTGAAATCCCGGGCGGGGCGCCACACGCCGTCCGCGTCCTTCTTCTCGTACAGGCGGGTGACCTGCAATCCCTTCTCCACCACGCCGGGGTATTCTGTCTGGTCGGGCTGGGCCTTGGCGCGCACCACGGCGTAGGCGGTGCCCTCCGTGCAGGAGTAGGCGGCGGTGCAGTCGCCGAGCTTGCTGCCGCGCTGGACGAGCGAGAGGGCGGTGATACCGTTGCCGAGGGTCATGGTCGAGCCATCCGCGGTGGTGACGGTGGCGGGGGCGTTGGCCGCGGGCTCGCGGCGCAGGTACTCGTGGAGGGCGATGAGCGTCCACGCGCTCTGCCAGGTGGTGGTGTGGCGGTAGTCGTGCCCGCGGGAGCGCAGCCAGTCGATGAAGGCCTCATGCCGCTTGGCGGGGTTCTTCTCCATGTCCGCGATGAGGCGCAAATCCGCCAGCACGGAGCGCGGGTGCCAGAAGCTCACATGCCAGGAGGCATCCTCCTGCGCCTTTTCGTCTTCCTTCACCAGCTCCGCGAGGGCGCGCCTGGCGGCCCGGTCGTCGCGCAGCACGCGCGCCACCTGGAAGCGTGTGGCGGCATCCGTTTCCTCCACGTACCTCTTGCGCTGGGTCTGCTTGCGGAGGTATCCGCGCAGGGCGTCCATCTTGCCCTTGGGCACCTCGTACCCGCAGGCGGTGGCGATATCCAACACGAAGGCCGTGTGGGCGGACGCCCAGAACGAGGAGCCGTCCGAGTCCTCCCAGTAGCCGAGCCCGCCATCCCTCTTCTGGCGCTTGAGTATCTTTGCAATGCTGTCGTCCGCGAGCTTGTGGACCTTGGCGGCGGGGGTCTCCGCCATGCGCGGGCAGACGGGCGCCATGCGGTCGTACAGCAGCCAGGGCAGCAGCCCGGTGGCGGTCTGCTCCGTGCAGCCGTAGGGGTAGTCCAGCACAAAGTCCATGCAGCCGGCCAGGTGGAGCAGCGGGTTGGCGGAAAGCGCCACCTCCAGCTCGCCGCGCGTGGAACCGGCCAGCTCCGGCGCCAGCAGGGAGGCCGGCTTCATCGTCTCCGCACCCTGGGCCAGCACCAGGTGGTGCGCCTCCTTGAGCAGGGGCGCGGGGAAGCGCACGGGGAAGGTACCCTGCACGGCATCCGCGCCGTTCTTGGCGGTGGCGGTCCAGTTGAGGGCGCACTCGCCCTCCTGCGTGGCCTCCACATCGAACTTGAGCGTGCCTGTGGTGTGGGCGGCCAGGCGGATTTCCTGCGTGTCGGAGGTGGCATCCAGCTTCACCTTCCAGGTGCCTTCCGCATCCGTGTTGTTGGTGACGGTGAGCGGCAGGACGAGCTTGTCGCCCGTGCTCATGAAGAACGGCGTGCCGGGGGTGAGCATCACGGGCTGGTTGACCTGCAGCTTGCCCTCTGTGCCGCCGAAGCGGTTGCCGCCCCGGTCCACCGCCACGGCGAACACGCGGTAGGTGGTCAGCGTGTCCGGCAGCGTGCACTCGGTCTCGAAACGCCCCTGCGCATCCACGGGCAGGGATGCCTTCCACACCGCCACCGGCACAAAGTTGGTGCGCAGGCGCGGCTTGGCGGACGGCCCGGACGAGCCATCGTCGTCGCCATCGTCGTCGCCATCGTCCTCCTCGTCCTCCTCGTCATCCGCCACGCAGGCTAGCGCCATCGGCGCGGGCGCCGCATCCATCATGCAATCACTATCGTCGTCTTCCTGTGCGCAGCCTTCCAACATCACGGCACCGTTGGCAACAGCCCTGCCGGCGCGCTTCATGGAATGCCTCACCCCGTAGCGGGTTTGCCCACCGAAGATGTGCGGGCCCCATCCCCTGTCCTCCTTGCGGCTGATGCACTCGCCGGTCCACACGCCGTTCATCAGGTCGACGAAGTTCCACGTTGCGGGCCGCCCGCCCATCATGGCGTACCGGCGGTTGTGGGAGAGATACATGTTGGTCGGACTGCAGCTCAGCTCGAGCTCCGGGTTGGGCAGGCGGTATCTCCCGGTGACGGAGAGCATGCCCTCGTCCACCGCGTAGAAGGTGACGGCGGCGGTGGCGAGCGAGCCGTCCGGCAGGGTGACGCTGCCGCCGAGCTTCACCTGCGCGCCGGGGCGGCAGGCCTCCGCGGGCAGGTCCAGCTTCACCTGCAGCTTGCGCTGCGGGTTCGGGACATCCAGGTCCCACGAGTTGTACGCCTGGAGGGTGAACAGGCCGGCCTTGTCCTTGACGGGCATGACCATCAGCACATTCATGCGCCCGGTTTCCTGCGGCGTGAGCTTCAGGTCCACGGGGTGCACGCCGCTCTCCACGGGCACCGTCAGCGGGCGGAAGTTGCCGCTGCCGCTGGAGACGATGGCAAAGGCGGTACCCGCCGCCTCCGATTTCAGCGTCAAGGGGCGTCCATCTTCGCCGCCCGTCAGGGAGAAATCCGGGGCGGCATCCTTCGTCTCCAGCTCGCTCTCCCAAATGTGCATGGAATCGGTGAAGGAGTGCCCGGCGGGATCCGTGCCGCTGATGGTCAGGCTAAGGTCTGTGAGCGCATGCCTGTCCTTGCCCTTGCGGTATTCGTCGATGCGCGCCTTGAGGTTCAAGTCGCACCCGAATTCCGAGTTGGCGGGCACGGTGATGTCACCCTCCCACACGATGACCTCGCCGCGGCGCTCCATGGTGAAGCCGGTGGGCAGCGTCTCGCGCTCCACCACATCCTTGCCCTTGAGCACCAGGTGCACCTTCTGGTCGCGGGGCAGAACCTTGTCCTCCGCCACCGACATGAGCGTCAGGTTGCCTTGGTCGCGCACCACGCGGAAATCCGCATTGTAAATGGCCGTATTGCAGCTGAAGTTGCGCACCTCCTCGCGGTCGTTGGTGATGGTGCCGTCATCGACTCTCAGGTAGTGATAGTTGAAGGCATCGTCCTTCTTGGGCGAGAGGGAGACGGTGCGCTCATAGCAGCCCTTGGCGTCCAGCACGGCATCCACCTCCTTCTCGCCGTCCACCTGCATATCCGTGTCAAGCACGTAGTGGATCTTGGCGTTGGAGAGGGGCGTGCCGTTCAAATCCTGCGCGGTGATGCGCAGCTTGGCGCTCTTGGGCGCCACGCGCTCCACTTCGATTTTGGCCGTGCGCTCGAAGGCGTCGCGCCGGTACACTTCCGATTTGATATAGCAATAGTCCAGCGTTTCCTTGCCATCCTTCAGCATGATGCCGTAGCTCCCGGTCACGTCCTCCTCGCCCTCCGGCAGCGTGAAGTCGTACGCCACGCAGCCGAACGCGTCCACCGCGAGCGTTTCCTTCTTCCATTGCTCGCCGTTCGGTTTCTCGATGATTAGAGAGACCTCCTTCAGCTTGGGCAGGGAGGTGTTGTTGAGGCGGTCGCGGTTGCGGATGATGCCGCGCACGTGCACGGCGTCGCCGGGGCGGTAGAGGTCGTGGTCGCAGAAGACGCACGCATGGCAGTTGTCCCCGGAGTCCTGGTCTGCGGAATCATCCTTGCTGTCATTGAAGACGGAAATGACGAAATAGCCGATGCCGTCATCCGGCAGCAGGTAGTCCTCGCCGACCTGCACGAGCATGCTGGCGGGTTCCAGGTCGGCGTCCGCGGGCTTGGGATTCAGGCAGGCCGCGCCGTTCTCCACGGGGAACTCCAGGCTCTTTCCATCCTCGTCCCGCACCACCGCGCGGCCCGCACCCGCGGGCTTTCCGGTCTGGCGGTCGCTCACCAGCAGCAGGCCCGCCTCCTCCACGCCCGCCAGCTGCAAGTCCGACACCTGGACGGGGAATTCGGTGTGCAGGGTGAGGTCTTCCTCGCTCACGCCCACCGCCTTGGCGGCGGCCAGCACGGCGGGGTTGGGCTTGATGTCCAGACGGATGAGATAGAGGCCGGGCTTGGTGTTCCCGCCGGTGAGGGCATCCAGATCCAGCACATGCTCCGCGGTGTCGCAGAAGCCCGATTCATCCGAGGGCAGCTGCTGGGGCTGGAATTTCTGCGCCTTGGCGCAAGCCTCCTGCAGGCGCTTGCTGTTGCGCTTGTAGCGCGCGGCCGCATCCTGCTGGTTCTCCTTCGCGTGCCTGAAATCATCCTTTTCCAGCAAGCCGGCGCGCACCTGCAGCGTGGTGACGGCCAGGATGTATTTCCTCATGGCGTCGGGGGAGCCGTTGGAGCAGCGCACCACGGCCTCGTCCACCTGCAGCGCAGTTTCCGCATCCCAATGGTAGGCGGTGGCGGTAATGCCGCAGCTGCCCACGGAGCGCAGGCGCAGCTTGTGCTCGCCGCGGTACGGCAGGCGCGCCGCCTGCCCCGTGCGGCTCTCCGCCAAATCCACGGCGGGCCAGGCGGGGTTGAGGTTGATGCGGTGCACATGGGCGCGCGTGACGGGAAGCCCCAGCTTGGCGGCTATGCCTGGCTTCACGGTGAACTCCGCCAATGCGGGTGCCGGGGCTGCCACTCGCATACGGAAACCCTTCACGGCGTCCGGCTCCTTGTAGCTCCAGGTGATGTCCTTGCCGTCGTCGGCTTCCCCGTTGGCGACCCTGAAGTTTGCCACCGCGGTGTTCTCCATGAAGCCGTCAAAGGTGAAGGTGTAGGTGCCCTGCGGGGTGGTGACGCTCTTGGAGGCGCCGTCCGCGGCGTTGACAGACTTGGCTCCGGCGATGCTGATTTCCAGGTCTTGGAAGGCCTGTTTGGCGGTGGCTTCCGTGATGGTGGCGTCAAAGCCCACCTCGGCGGCGTAGTAGGGCTTCTCCCCCTCCTTTTCCGGCTGGCGGATGCCATCCAGCACATCCGTCCGCAGCTCGGAGAACGCATCATCGTGCTGCGTGGTGCCGATGAGCCCGCTGCCCTTGGCGGGCGTGGCCACCAGCTTCCAGCGCGTGTTGTTCGGCAGCGTTTTCTCGGGCATCACCAGCACGCCCGACGGGAGAACCGAGTCCGGCGTGAGGGTGCGCGCCTCGTCCGCCGTGAACCCGCACTCGCAGCGCCCCACGTGCTTGAAGAGCACGGGCTGCGCCTTGCCGGGCACCTTGGGGCCGTCCGCATAGCGGCCGTCCCTTTTCTCGATCTGCTGCACAAAGGTGTACTCCACGGGGCTGGCGGGGGAGAACTCGATGGCCTCCTTGGTGTTTTCGCTCGATGGATGCACGATGATACCCAGGTTCGGCAGGCCGTCCTGTGGGCGGTCCGTTTCCAGGCGGGTACCCGGCGCGTGGAAGCGGAATTCGCGCTGCGCCAGCTCCTTGCCGCTCAGGTAGGTCACCCCCGGCTTGAACGCCAGGCGGAACTCCGTGGCCACGCTCGTGCCCTTCGCCACCTCGATGAGCAGGCGGTTCTGGTCCTCCCAATGCACCTTGGGCTGGTGCGCGGGGTCGCCCGTCACCTCAAAGAGGTCCAGCCCCAAATCGTGCGGGGCAAGCTGCTTCCCGAAACTTTCCGAATATCTCGCCTCCCGTGCGGTTGCCACCACGGTTTGGCTGACGATGGGCTCGTCAAACTTGATGCGGATGAGCTGGCGGTCCGGGGAGACGTCTATCCGCTCGGCCTGGGCGGATGCGCCCAGCAGCGCGGCTCCGGCAAACGCCTGCACCAGACGGGAAAGGGGCTTCTTCTTCATAAGCGATATGTGGTGGATTGGTTCTGTGATGATACGGTTCACCCCGCCGCGTGGCAAGGTCTTTCTATTCCATATAAGCCGCCATCCGCGAAATTTGTGACGGAAAATTCAAAAATGACGAAAAATTTGTTGGGATTGCCAAGCGGGCGGGATTCTGGTATAATCTGCGCCACCCGTTTTCTGGGCCATGGCCTTTTCATTCTTCAACAAGCTGCGCGACAAGAGGGAACACCTGAAGCTCATCCGCGATGAGCTGGACAAGGTGCGCTCCGTCATCGCGCGGCAGGTGGAGCCCTTCGGCCCGCACGTGCGCCCGTACCTGGAGCGCGTGTGCCGCGGCCGCGGCAAGCTCATCCGCCCGGGGCTGGTGCTGCTCACCGCCGCCTCCACCGGCGGCGTCACCGAGAAGCACATCACCTTTGCCGCCATGCTGGAGATGCTGCACATGGCATCCCTGGTGCACGACGATGTTCTGGACAAGGCTGACACGCGGCGCGACGAGGCGACGCCGAACGCGCTGTGGGGGAACGAGCTTGCGGTGCTGCTGGGAGATTCCCTGCTGGCGCAGGCCATGGTGATGGGCAGCGAGCTGGGCGACATGAAATTCATCCGCCGCCTTTCCCTGGGCACGCGCGACCTGTGCGAGGGCGAGGTGGAGCAGTCCACCCGCCTGTGGGACATGGAGATGACGCGCGCCGACTACTACGAGCTGATCCGCAAGAAGACGGCCACGCTCTTTGCCATGGCCATGAGCGGTGCCGCCATGCTGCAGGAGCTGGACGACGAGATGGTGGACCACCTGGAGCGCATGGGCACCCTGCTGGGCATCGCCTACCAAATCTACGACGACTGCCTGGACCTCACCGGCAGCGAGGACGTGGCCGGAAAGACCCTCGGCACGGACGCCGCCAAGGGCAAGCTCACCCTCCCCGTCTTCTTCCTCATGGAATCCAGCAGCGACGACGTGGCCGACTACGTGCGCGGCTGCGTGGAGAAGCGCGAGGAAATCGACTTCACCCGCCTGCGCGGGACCGACGCCTTCCACGAGGCCATCCGCATGTCCGCGGACGAGGGCCGCGCGCGCACGGCGGAGGCGCGCGAGGTGCTGTGGATGCTCCCGGAGAGCGACGGCCGCGCCGCCCTGGCGGAAATGACGTACCGTCTGGACGAGCTGCTGGACGACTGCTGCAATTGATTTTCATCCCCCGCGCCACCCGCCGGCATGATTCAGGAGCTGGACATCCACCTGCCGCTTGCCGCATCCCTGCGTGAGGACGCGCGCCGCAAGGCCGTGGCGCAATCCCTCCAAATCTCGCCCAAACGCGTGCTCGGCATGCGGCTGGTGAAAGAGAGCATCGATGCCCGCCGCCGCCCCGTCTGCAAGCAGCTGCGCCTGCTGGTGGGAATCGACGAGCCTCTGCCGCCCTACGAGCCGCCGCAGCGGCACTACGCGCCAGTGGCGGCGGATGCCAGGCGCGTGGTCATCGTGGGCAGCGGGCCGGGCGGGTTGTTCGCGGCGCTGCGCTGCCTGGAGCTGGGCCTGAAACCCGTGGTGGTGGAGCGCGGCAAGGACGTGTCCGCCCGCCGCTTTGATTTGCAGCCCATCAACTGCCAGGGCTACGTGGTGGAGGATTCCAACTACTGCTTCGGCGAGGGCGGCGCCGGCACGTTCTCCGACGGCAAGCTTTTCACCCGCGCCACCAAGCGCGGCCCCGTCATGGAGGTGTACGAGACCTTCGTGGCGCACGGCGCCGCACCAGAAATCCTCACGGACGCCCACCCGCACATCGGCTCCAACCGCCTCCCCAACATCATCAAGGCCATGCGCGCCTCCATCCTGGAGGCCGGGGGAGAGGTGCATTTCCAGTCCCGCGTGGTCGGCCTCCTCAAATCCGCGGACGGCAAGCGCGTGCGCGGCGTGCGCACCGCCGACGGCTCGGAGATTGCCGGGGACGCCGTCATCCTGGCCACCGGGCACAGCGCGCGGGATGTGTACCGCATGCTGCAGGCGGAGGGCGTGCGGCTGGAGCGCAAACCCTTCGCCGTGGGCGTGCGCATCGAGCACCCGCAGGCGCTGGTGGATGCCGCGCAGTACCACCTGCGCCCCGGCCAGCCCCGCCCGGATGCCCTGCCCGCCGCCAGCTACACCCTGGCCACCAAGATACGCGGGCGCGGCGTGCACTCCTTCTGCATGTGCCCGGGCGGGTTCATCGTGCCCGCCGCCACGGAGAACGACGAGGTGGTGGTCAACGGCATGTCCCTCTCCCGCCGCAACTCGCCCTTCGCCAACTCCGGGTTCGTGGTCACCGTGGAGCCGGAGGACACCGACGACTTCCTGCCGGAGCACGGCGCGCTCTCCGGCATCGCCTTCCAGAAAGCGCTGGAGACCGCCACCTCCCGCGCCGGAGGCGGCATGATGAAAGCCCCCGCGCAACGTGTGGTGGATTTCCTCGTCCACCGCGTCTCGCAAACGCTACCCGCCACCAGCTACCACCCCGGTATCTCCCCGTGGGACCTCCACGCCCTGCTGCCGCGCGGCATCGCGGAACGCATGCAGGAGGGCCTGCTCCTCTTCAACCGCAAGCTGCGCGGGTTCGCCGGGGAGGACGCCCTGCTCATCGGCTGCGAGACGCGCACCAGCTCGCCCGTGCGCATCCCGCGCGCCCCCGACTCCCTGCAAAGCCCGGACCTGGAGATGCTCTTCCCCTGCGGCGAGGGCGCGGGCTTCGCCGGCGGCATCGTCTCCGCCGCGCTGGACGGCCGCCGCTGCGCGGAAGCCGCCGCCGCCCTCCTGTGAACCGCGCGCACGCAACATTGACGGCGCGCGGGGAATCATGTATAATACGCGGCATGGCAACCTACACGGCACCGGCTAAGGTCAACCTTTCCCTGCGGGTCAGCAGCAAGCAGCGCGAGGACGGATACCACAACGTGGACATTCTCATGGCGCCCATCGACCTGTACGACACGCTGGAGTTCACCAACTCCCGCACCACCACGCTGGCGTGCGACATGCCGGGCGTGCCCACGGACGAGAGCAACCTGGTGTTCAAGGCGGTGCGCGAGTTCGAAAAGGTGTATGGGCGCAAGGCCAAGCAGCGCATCGCCCTCACCAAGTGCATCCCGCACGGCGCCGGGCTCGGCGGCGGGTCGGCCGATGCCGCCGTCACCCTCAAGGCCCTCAACGAAATCCTGGGCACCAACTACGCGCCGGAGGAGCTGCAGGCCATGGCCGCCAACCTGGGCAGCGATGTGCCGTTCTTCCTCAACCCGGTCATCAGCCGCTGCACCGGGCGCGGGGAAATCGTGACGCCCAAGCCGGAGCTGGCGGGCTGGAGCCGTCCGCTGGTGCTGCTCAAGCCGCAGTTCGCCGTGTCCACCCCGTACGCCTACAAGAACCTCACCTGCTCGCGCCGCCTCAAGGGCATCAACTACGGCACGCAGCAGCTGGACGACATCCAGTTCGTCAACGAGCTGGAGCGCCCGGTGTTTTCCAAGTTCCCCGTGCTGGCGGCCATGAAGACGTGGCTGCTGGAGCAGGAGGGCGCGCGCGTGGCGCTCATGAGCGGCTCCGGCTCGTCCCTCTTCGCCCTCACCGACACCCCGGAGCAGGCCCGCGCCATTGCGGAAAAAGCGCGGCAGGAGCTGGACCCCACGCTCTTTGTGCACTGCGGCACGGTCAACCCCCAGCCCTGACGCCGCATGGACACCTCCGCGCTCGACACCCGCATCCTGTCCGTGGCGGAGGACTGCGTGGCGGGCTTCCACCGCCGCCCGTTCGCCGCGGTGGCGAGTGCCAGCGGCGTGGGAGAGGATGCGGTCATTGCGCGTTTGCTCTCGATGCTGCATGAGGGCCGCATCCGCCGCGTGCGCCAGACCGTGCTCACCACCAGCCTGGCGGAGGGCGCGCTCGTGGCGTGGAATGTATCAGAAAGTTTTTTGGATGCGGCATTCGACTGGCTGCTGGCCCACGACCCCTTCACCGGGCATATCGTGGTGCGCCGAGCCGACCCGCCGAACGCGCCAGGCGCGGCGTACCGCCTGTGGACCACGCTGAAGGTGCCGTGCGGCTGCGGTTCCGTGCAGGAGCATTGCCGCATTCTCGCAAGGCATATCCACGCGCAAGAGTGGGTGGTGATGCCCGTGGTGGGCATGTTCACCCTCGGCGTGGGACACACCCGCCGCGCCAGCCTGCAGCCCGGTGCGCGCCTGCCGCAGCCCCCGCCCATGCAGCGCCCGCGCCAAGTGCAGCTCACCGACGATGAATGGCGCGTGCTGCTTTCCCTCAAGGAGAGCCTGCAGCCGCGGGAGTTCGTTTCATGCCCGTGGGAGGCGCGCGCCGCCGCGCTCGGCATGGATGTAGAGACGTATTGCCGCCTGGCGGAATCGCTGGACGCGCGCGGCGTCGTGGGAAGGTTCGCCGTGTTCCTGGACCACCGGGGTGCGGCGGACGAGCGCGCCGGCACGGGCCATGCCGCGCTGTTCCACTGGGCGGTGCCGCCGAGCATGGAGGAACGCGCGGGCGCGGCCATCGGCTCGCACCTGTGCATGACCCACTGCTACTGGCGCAGCGGCGGCGAAAAGGTATTCGGCGGCGCGCAGGTCATGGGCGTGGCGCACGCCGCGTCCGCAGAGACCCTGCGCGCCCACAAGGCCGCCATGGATGAATACCTGGCATCGCAGGGCATTCCCCTGCTCCACACCGCCGCATTCCTCAGCGAGCGCGCGGAAATACGCCCCAGCGAAATCTCCCCCGCCGCCTACGCTCCCTGGCGGGAGCAATGGGCGTGATACATCACTTCCCCTTGGTGTAGTACCGCACGTAGTCCACCTGGAACTGGCAGGGGTACTGGCTGGCGTCGGGAGCCTCGGTCATGGTGCCGGGGCCGCCCACGGCGGTGTTGATGATGAGGTAGCCGCCCTTGTCGAAGGGCTTGCGGCCGTCCGGGTAGGTGACGGTGTCGGTGTTGAGGGTGGTGATGGTCTGCTTGTCCACGCCGAGGCGTATCTGCTTCTCGTCCCACTCCATCCAGTAGAGGTGGAAGTTTCCGGTGAGGCCGTTGATCTTGGGGTGGTGGGTGGCGTAGGTGTCCTGGTCACCGCCGTTTTTGCCCCAGTGGATGGTAGCGTGGCACATGTCATGCTGCTGGGAGGCGTGCTCCATGATGTCGATTTCCCCGCATTGCGGCCAGCCCCAGGGGTTCTCGCAGATAAGCCAGATGGCGGGCCAGGCGCCCTTGTTGCCGGGGATGTTGGCGCGCACCTCCAAGCGGCCGTGGAAGAAGGTCTTGAGGCCCTGGGTGGTGATGGAGCCGCTCTTGTAGGGCATGGTCTTGCGCTGCTCGAACCACTTGTTGGAGCCGGGCTTGAAATTGCTCACCGGGGTTTCCTTGGCCTCGGTCTTGAGCACGAGCATGCCGTTCTTGAACTGGATGCAATCCTGCGTGTAGGTTTGGGCGGCACCCACGTTGCGGATGACGCCCAGCTCCGGCTGCCATTTCTTGAGGTCGAGCTTGGAGCCGTTGAACTCGTCGTTCCACTCCAGCACCCAGCCGCCCGGCAGGGTCTTGGGAGCTTGGGATTTCCCCGCCGCAGCAAGAGGAAGAGACAAACAGAGAAGGAGCATTAGTGTCTTCATAGTATGTTAGATATACCACGCTATACCCCTTGCGTCAACAAGAATGGGATTGCCACGGGGGCGGGGTTGTGCTAGAGTGGACTCATGACAGAAGAGTCTTTTGTTGCCAAGATGGCATCCAAGCTGGGCTTGGATGAGAAGTTTATCATCCCCTACGGCCGCGACAAGGCCAAGGTTGACATTGCAGCCCTGAAGGAGAACCGCAAGCAGGGTCACCTCATCCTGGTGAGCGCGCTCACGCCCACGCCCGCGGGCGAGGGCAAGACCACGGTGTCCATCGGCCTGGCACAGGGCTTGCAGGCCATCGGCAAGCGCTCCTGCCTGGCATTGCGCGAGCCCTCCATGGGCCCGGTGTTCGGCCGCAAGGGCGGCGCCACCGGCGGCGGCGCGTCCTCCATCACGCCCGGCGTGAGCATCAACCTCTGCTTCAACGGCGACTTCTCCGCCATCACCTCCGCCAACAACCTGCTTTCCGCGGTGATCGACAACGCGCTGTTCTACCGCACCACCAAGCTGGACCAGAACAAGGTGACGTGGAAGCGCGTGATCGACATGAACGACCGCTCGCTGCGCAGCATCGTGTGCGGCCTGAACCGCAACGGCGTGCCGCGCGAGGAGGGCTTCAACATCACCCCCGCCTCCGAGGTGATGGCCTGCTTCTGCCTGGCGGAGGGCATGGACGACCTGCGCCGCCGCATCGACAACATCGTGGTGGGCTTCACCGCGGAGGACGAGGCCGTGTACGCCAAGGAGTTCGGCGTGACGGACTCCATGCTGGCCATCCTGAAGGACGCCATCAACCCGAACCTGGTGCAGAGCCTGGAGGGCGTGCCGGCGTTCGTGCACGGCGGTCCGTTCGCCAACATCGCGCACGGTTGCAACTCCGTGCTGGCCACGCGCCTGGCGCTGGCCTGCAGCGAGTACACCGTGACGGAGGCTGGCTTCGCGTTCGACCTGGGCGCGGAGAAGTTCCTGGACATCAAGTGCCGCCAGAGCGGGCTCTCGCCGGATGCCATCGTCATCGTGGCCACCATCCGCGCGCTCAAGATGCACGGCGGCGTCAACAAGAAGGAGCTTGATCCCCCCAACGTGGAAGCCGTGCGCAAGGGCCTGGAGAACCTCGCCGCCCACATCACCAGCGCCAAGCTCTACAACCGCCCGGTCACCGTGGCCATCAACCTCTTTGCCGCCACCGACACCGAGGAAGAGATTGCCGAGGTGAAGAAGCTCTGCGCGGAGATGGGCGTGGGCTGCGCCGTCGCCAACGTCTTCGGCGAGGGCGGGCAGGGTGCCAAGGAGCTCGCCACCACCGTGGTGGAAAGCATCGACAAGGCCGACAACCCGCCCTTCAAGTGCCTCTACGATCTGGACATCCCCGTCAAGGAGCGCATGGAGACCATCGCACGCAAGATTTACGGCGCGGACGGCGTGGTGCTCACCAAGGCCGCGCTCAAGAAGCTGGACCTCATGGAGCGCAACGGCCTCACCAACCTCCCCGTCTGCATGGCCAAGACCCAGAACTCGCTGAGCGACGACGCCACCGTGGTGGGCCGTCCGAAGGGCTTCGTCATCACCGTGCGCGACTTCGAGATTGCCAACGGCGCGGGCTTCCTGGTGGCGCTCACCGGGGATATCCTGCGCATGCCGGCGCTGCCGAAGGAACCCTCCGCCAAGGCCATCAAGGTGGAGGCGGACGGCACCATCACCGGCATGAAGGGCTAACCACCACCAAAAACCACACACCATCATACCATGAAAACCACGCTCGGCATCATCGGCGCCATCTGGGCGGCGGGGCTTGCGGCGGCCTTGCCGGAAGCCCCGAGCCTGGAGGCAGCCATCCCCGTGGCCCAGGCGCAGCACCGCACCATCCTGCTGGACTTCACCGGCAAGGAATGGTGCCCTCCCTGCATCTACCTGCGCACCAAGATATTCGACTCCCCGGAGTTCGACAAGCTGACGAAGGACGGCTACCTTCTGGTGGAGGTGGTGTTCCCGCGGCTGCCGGAAGCCGTGGCCGCCATGCCCAAGGAGCAGCTGGACGCCAACGAGGCCCTGCTCGCCTCCTACAACATCACCGGCGGCTTCCCCACCGTGGTGGTGCATGACGAGAACGGCAAGCCCTTCGGCGTCATCGCTAGCCCCCGCCAGACCGTGCAGGAGTACGTGGCGGAGCTGGACAAGGTGCAGCAGCTGCGCGCCGCGCGCGACGCCGCATTCTCCAAGGCGCAGGGCCTGCAGGGTCTGGAGCGCGCCAAGGCCCTGGCGGAGGGGCTGGAGGCCATCCCCAAGCTCTGCCGCTACAAGTACCCGGACGTGGTGCAGGAAATCAACACCCTGGACCCGCAGAACACCCTCGGCTACGCACGCTTCATCGCCAACCAGGACGAGCTCAAGCAGCAGGGCAAGGACCTGGAGGGAATCCTCACCTCCTTCACCGGGAAATTCGCCCCGCAGGACATCGCCGCCATGCAGGAGAAGCTGCAGAAATTCCTGGACCGGAAAGAGCTGTACCCGGAGGTGCGACAGGCCGCCCTGCGCGCCATGGGCGACAGCTATTCCTTCATCCGCGGAGACTACAACGCGCTGCTCAAGATGGTGGAGTACTACCGCCAGGCGGAGGCCGCCGCGCCCGACACAAAGCTGGCCGAGCGCCTGCGCTCCAACCTGAAGTACTACGACGAGCAGATGCTGCCCGCCATGAAGAAGGAGATGGAGGCGCAGCAGAACCAGAAGCAGTAGTCCATGCTGCACGCCCTCTGCCAGCTTGCGGACGCCGCGCCGCACACCATCTTCGGCATCGACCCCTCCACGCTGGGAGGCGGCGGGCTGGCAGCGGTCTTCGGCGCGGCGTTGGTGTTCTTCCGCGTCGTCCGCAAGGTCATCGGCGCGCTCTTCATGCTCTGCGTGGTCTACCTGGTGGTTAAGACCGCCTTCGGCGTAGACCTGGCGCAGTACATCACCCCGCTGTTCAAATAACGCCCCGCGGAAACATGCGGGTGCACATTCTTTTGACTTGCGCGGAAGGGGGGATGTGGGGTAGAATGCGGAATGCCTGAAACGGCACTCGCCGCCATATGAAAACGCTGATTATCGCACGCCACGGAAACACGTTCCGCAAGGGGGAAACGCCCACACGAGTAGGCGCACGCACCGATTTGGAGCTGGTGGAGGAGGAGCGCGCACGCGGCATCGGCCTCTACCTCAAAAAGCTGGGCATCACCCCCTCCCGCATCCTGGCCGCACCGCTCAAGCGCACCATGCGCACCGCCCAGCTCGCCGCGGAGGAACTGGGCAACCCCTGCCCCGTCGTGCCCGATGCGCGTTTCATCGAGGTGGACTACGGTCCCGACGAGAACCAGACCGAGGAAACCGTGATGCGCCGCCTCGGCAGCGTGGCCGCACAGCAGAAGGGGCTGGACCCCGCCGCCCTGCCCGCGGACCGGCTGGAGCAGCTCGGCGCGGAGGCCATCGACCTCTGGAACGCGCGCGCCGTGGTGCCGCAGGGCTGGCAGGTGGACGTGGAGCGCATCATCCGCAACTGGCACGAGCTGGCCGCCGAGGTGGCGGACGGCGAGGCCCTGCTCTGCGTCTCCAGCAACGGCGCCATCCGCTTCGCCCCGCACATCACGGGCGACTACGCCGCCTTCTGCGCGGCCCACGACATCAAGGTGCCCACCGGCGGCGTGTGCATCTTCACCTCGCAGGACGGCTCCGCCTGGGAGTGCCGCGAGTGGGGCGTCAAGGCCTTCAAGCTTCTCTAACCAAAACCCAATCGTCATTATGGAAATACAGAAAATCACACCCGCCTGGGTGAAGGAATTCAAGGAGTTCGCCCTCAAGGGCAACGTGATGGACATGGCCGTCGGCGTCATCATCGGCGGCGCGTTCGGCAAGATTGTCACGTCCCTGGTGAACGATGTCATCATGCCGGCCATCCTGCTCATCTCGCCGGACACCACGCTGGAGACGCTGGCGTGGAACGGCGTGAAGTACGGCTCGTTCATCCAGACCATCATCGACTTCCTGATCATCTCCCTGTCCATCTTCTTCGCCATCCGCGTGCTGTGCAAGCTGCGCGCCAAGGACAAGGAGGAGCCCAAGGAGGAAGCTCCCGCACCCACCCCGGAAGACATCCAGCTTCTGCGCGAAATCCGCGACGCGCTCCGCAAGTAGCGCGCAGCACGGCCATCCATGGCAGCCATCCGCATAGAGGGGAGGGAACACCTGCCCGCGCGGCCCGCGTTCATCGTGCCCAACCGCATGCCCAGCCTCGAGCTCCTGCAGGAGCTTGAGTCCATGCTGGGCGGTCCCTCGCGCGTGGCCTGGCTGGTGGTGGAAGGCCACCTGCCCGGCGCGGACATCATGGACTACCTGCGGCGGAGCCGCGCCGCGGGCATCTTGGGCTCGCTCGCGCGCCAGAGCGGCATCATGCTCGCGGAGCAAATCCACGACGTGATGGACAAGAACCGGGACTCCCGGCGGCACGTGGTGCTGCTGGCGGGGCCGCGGGAAGACGGCGACGGCGCGACGCTCACGGATGTGCCGGGGGCGCTGCTGAGCCACATGGACGGCTGCTCCCTGTTCACGGTTCCGGTGTACGTGGGCATGTTCAACGAGGGCATGGAGAACACCGTGACCACGCACCTGCCCTGCCATGAAATCCGCATGCGCGTGCTGCCGGACATCGGCGGCGTGATGCAGGGCGCGCGCCTGCAGGAGGCGTGGATGGAATGCGCGGCGGACATGTTCGCGGAGCTGCCCCTGCCGGAGGACTGCTCGCTGGCGCGCATGCTGCTCGTCAGCATGAAGAGCCATGCGGACGGCAAAATCATCGACGGCATCGACGACACGGAGCTGCCGTACCACCACCTGCTGGCGTACGCGCTGATGCTGGGGCGCCTCCTGCGCCGCGAAATCGGCAACAAGCGCCTGGGCGTCATCCTGCCGCCCGGCAAGCGCGCCGCACTCGCCAACCTCGCCTGTATCTTCGCCGGCATCACTCCCGTCAACATCAACTACAACGCCGCCCCGGAAATCGTACGGCAGATGATGCTCCGCGCGCACGTCACACGCTTCATCACAGAGGAGCACTTCGTCTCCAAGCAAAGCGAATTCGAGTGGCCCAACAAGCGCGACCTCGTCTTCATCGATTCCGTGCTGGAGGAGCTGGGCAAGGGCCGCATGCGCGTGTGGCGCACTCTCGTCCACCGCGTCAAGACCGAATACCTGCTGCGCTACCTGAAGCTGCCGCAAAGGAAGGCAAGCGACGAATTGGCGCTGGTGTTCAGCGGCAGCACCGCGGGCGGGCCGAAAGCCATCGCGCTCACGCACCGCATGGCCCTCTTCAACCTCATATCCCTGCAAAGCCGCATGCAGCTGCAGGCGGGCGACAACATGCTCTGCGCCGCACCGCTCTATTGCAGCGCGGGCTTCATCCCCAGCCTGCTCATGCCGCTGCTCTACGGCTACAACATGGTCACCTACCCCTCGCCCGAATACGCGGGCGGCCGCCTGCGCGATCTGGTGTTGCAGCACAACATCACCGCCGCCATCGGCACGCCCGACCTGGCGCACGCCCTGGTGGCGGACGGCGAGAACGTTCCCCTGCTCTCCCTGAAACACCTGGTGGCGGCGGGAGGCCCCGTGCCGCCAGGCGTGGCGAAGGCGGTGGAAACGCAGCTCCACACGCCATTGGCGGGCGCATACACGCTGGCGGAGGCCGGATCGCTCGTCTCCCTCTCCCGCGCCGTAGAACCCGCCTCAGAGTTCCCGCGCCAGGCGGGACCGCAAGCCTACGCCGCCGCCATCGGCGAACCCCTGCCGGGCATGGCCGTCAGCATCAGCGACCCCCGCCAGCCGAGGAACCTGCTGCCCATCAACACGCCCGGCCTGCTCTGGGTGCGCGGCGCCGCCCTCACCCGCGGCTACGAGGACGACGACGAGGCAACCGTCGCCAACATCCGCAACGGCTGGCTCCGCACGGGGGACCTCGCCATGGTGGACGCGGAGGGCCGCCTGCGCGTCTTCGGCACCAAGGAGCGCTACGCCGTGGTGCGCGGCGAATTCATCCCCCACGCCGCGCTGGAAAACATCTTGATGGAGGGCCTGGACGCCAGGGATACGAAAGACGGGGAGCGCAGGCTCGCCGTTGTCACGCTCACGGACCGCGATGCGCGCGACCACCTCATCATGCTCACCACGCTGCCGCCGGAGGCCCTGCCGCCCGACATCTCCGTGCTCCGCTACGCCATCCGCAACGAGGGCTACTCGGAAAACTGGTGCCCGGACGTCATCCTCAGCGTTGCCAAAATCCCCCGCCTTCCCAACGGCCGCCTGGACTACCCGGCCGCCTGCCAGCTCGCCAAGCAAACCCTGGAGCGCATGGCGTGATGGAGGGCCTGATGGGTACCTGTGTCGGCGTCAATTCCTGGCGGGCTGCGGCGGAGGCGTGGCGGAATTGGGGCGGCGCTCCGGCGCGGGGCGGTGGATGACGGTTTCCCCGGCCTTGGCCTGGTTGGCGCGGTCGCGAGCCACCTGCTCAAAATACTCCGGGTCCATCATCCAGTGGAACTCGTTGTAGGCCTGGGTTTCGGCAGCCTTGGCACGGCGGAACTCGTCCTGCGCCTGGTCGCGGTCCTGCTCCAGCTTGTAGAGCTCCATCAGGGGATTGAGGACCAGCAGGGAGCCGAGGAAAAGCACCAGCACCAGCAGGATGACACCCGCCAGCACGATCAGGCCGGAGATGCCGTGCTGGCGGCTCTCCATCAGCTGCTCCCGCTCGTCCAGCGAGCGGCGTGCGGAATAGGGGAAGGAAAGCGGCATGGCGAAAAGGAGGTGTTATCGTTCTGCGAAGGGCACGAACCTGCCGCGCCGCGCCAGCAGGAGGATGTGCATGCGGTTCTGCTTGCCCTTGGAGGATGCGGGAACGGGGGAGGTGCTGGTCTCGAACCCGGCCTTGCCGAGCGTGCCCTCCAGGCGCTTGTCGCGCTTGGAAAGGGTGATGGCCAGGAGGCTGCCGCCCTTCAGCGCGTTGAAGAACGCCTGCGCGTCGCCCAGGTTCATCTCGCACCGCGCAAAGGTGTGGCGCAGTAGGATGGCATGCAGCGACCCCGTGCGCTTGCGGCACAAATCCGCCGCCGAGGCGCACTCCACGGTCACGCGCGGGTCGTCCAGGGCGGCTTTGTTCTCGCTGTGTTGCCGGTTCCAGTCGACGACGGCGTCCACGGGTTCCGCCACAATGAAGCGTGCCTTTTCCTTGGGGAGGCATTGCATGGCCTTGGCGAGGCCGTAGCCGAGGCCGAGCCCGGCAATCATGATTTGGGGCTGGCCTGCGCGGGTGATGGGGGAGGTGGCGATTTCGGCCATGGCCTCCTCGCTCCCGTGGGTGAAGCTGCCGGCGCACGGCAGCCCGTCGTGCTGCAGGGAGAGTTCGCCGTCGCGCTCCCACAGCTCCCACACGCTGCCGTCCTCCATCTGCTTTTCACCCAGCTTTGTGAGCGGCTTCATGCCCCGCAGTATAGCAACCCCGCGCCCGTTTGGCAAGGACGCATTTTGGCGGACTAGGCTCCCGCCGCCTTCTTGACATGGACGAGCAGGAGCGCGATGTCCGCGGGGGTGATGCCGGGGATGCGCGCGGCCTGGCCGATGGTGGCGGGGCGCACGCGGTCGAGGCGCTGGCGGGCCTCCGTCTTCATGGCGGGGATGGCGTTGTAGTCGATGGATGCGGGGATTTTCTTGTCCTCCTGGCGCTGGATGCGCTCGGCTGCCACTCGCATGCGGTCGATGTGCCCGGCGTAGGAGATTTCCAGCGCGGCGGGCTCCCACACGTCCTGCGGGAAGCGGGCCAGCATATCCTGCGGCAGGGTGCGCCAGTTGTTTTCCGAGCGGCGGAGCCAGAGCTCCAGCGGCACGCCCTCGTGGCGCGTGTGGCGCGCGTATTCGCGCAGCTCCGCGATGCCCTGCAGGCGTGCGGTGGCGGCGTCTCCCTCCGCCTGCGGCACCAGGCCCGCCTGCGCCGCCAGCGGACTGAGCCGCAGGTCCGCGTTGTCCTGACGCAGCAGCAGGCGCATTTCCGCGCGGCTGGTGAACATGCGGTAGGGCTCGTCCGTGCCGCGGGTCACCAAATCGTCCACCATCACGCCGAGGTATGCCTGGTCGCGGCGCAGGACGAGCGGTTCGCGCCCCAGAATGGAGAGCATGGCGTTGGCTCCGGCGAGGAGCCCCTGCCCGGCGGCTTCCTCATACCCGCTGGTGCCGTTGATCTGCCCGGCGAAGTAGAGGCCGTGCACGCGCTTGGTCTCCAATGCGGGCGTGAGCTCGGTGGGCACCACGAAGTCGTATTCCACGGCGTATCCGGGGCGGATGAGCTCCGCGTGCTCCAGGCCGGGGATGCTGCGCACAATCTGCAGCTGCACGGAGAACGGCAGGCTGGACGACAGGCCGTTGAGGTAGTACTCGTCGGTGCTGCGGCCCTCCGGCTCGATGAAGACCTGGTGGCGGTCCTTGTCGGCGAAACGCACCACCTTGTCCTCGATGCTGGGGCAGTAGCGCGGCCCGGTGCCCTCAATGACGCCGCCGAAGAGCGGGCTGTGCTGCAGGTTGGCGCGGATGATGTCGTGCGTGCCGGTGTGGGTGTAGGTGATGCCGCAGGGGAGCTGGCGCAGGGTGAAGTCCGGTTCCGCCCAGTGGTTGAGCGTGCAGTGGGGTTCCGTATCGCGGTGCAGGAGGGTGCGGGAGCGGTTGCTGAAGAGTGTGGGCGGCTCGTCGCCGGGCTGCATCTCCAGCGCGGCGAAATCAATGGTGCTGCCCTTGACGCGCGGGGAGGTCCCGGTCTTGAAGCGGGAGAGCGGAAAGCCCAGGCGCTCCAGGCAGGCGGAGATGCCGCTGGGCGCACAGCCCAGGCGCCCGCCCGGCAGGTGGTTCATGCCCACGTGCAGCAGCCCGCGCATGAACGTGCCGCTGCACAGCACCACACGCTTAGCGCGGACGGTTTGCCCCCAGGTGGTGCGCACGCCTACAGCCGCGCCGTCCTCCACCAGGATGTCGTCAGCATCCCCTTGGAACAGCTGCACGCCGGGTGCGGTCTCCAGCACCCACTTCATGCGGGTGCGGTAGGCGGCCTTGTCGCATTGCGCGCGGGGAGCGCGCACGCTGGGTCCCTTGGCGGCGTTGAGCATGCGGTACTGCAGGGCGGTGGCGTCCGTGTTCAGTCCCATGGCGCCGCCGAGGGCGTCGATTTCGCGCACGATATGCCCCTTGGCGAGCCCGCCGATGGACGGGTTGCAGCTCATCTGGCCGATGGTGTCCAGGTTGTGGGTGACCACGGCCACGCGGCCGCCGAGGCGCGCGGCAGCCAATGCGGCCTCGATTCCGGCGTGCCCGCCGCCTATCACCGCCACATCGAACTCTGTCGGCTCCTCCGGCATGAACGGGGAATCAGCACACGCACATGTCGCGGCGCAAAGAGGGCGTCTTCTCCGCGCAGCCCAGGTAGTCCGCCAACGCGAAGCCGAACTCCAGCGCGGCGCCGGGCCCGCGACCCGTCACGATGTTGCCGTCCGTGGCGGCGGGGGTGTCCAGCACTTCCGCGGCGGATTTCAGGTCTCCCTTCACGGCGGGGTAGCAGGTCACGCGGCGGCCTTCCAGCACGCCCGCGGCCTCCAGCGCAATGGGCGCCGCGCAGATGGCTCCCACCAGCTTGCCCGCCGCGTGGAACGCGCGCACCAGCGCGAGCACGCCCGGCGTGTCGCGCAGCGTCCACGATGCGGGACCGCCCGGCAGAACGATGCCGTCATACTGCTCCGGGTCCACGTCCACCATCAGCATGTCCGCGGTCACGGGCACGCCGTGCGCGCCTTCCGCCGTACGGCCCTGCAGGCCCGCGGTGACCACGGGTATCTCCAGGCGGCGCAGGATGTCGACCGGTGCGGCGAGCTCGATTTCCTCGAACCCCGGGGCTACAATGAACAGAATGGGTTTCATGCCCGCGATTATACGGGCTCGCCGCAGGCAAGTCAAGTACGCCCTATTCCTCGGAATCGTCGTCCTCCTCATCCTCGTCGTCCGTTCCCTGGCGCAGTTCCTGCACGCGCTGCAGGATGCGCTTCTGGGCGGCGCGGCGGCGCGCGTAGCCGATGATGGAGAAGAGCAGGATGAGGGCAACCAGCCCGCCGCCTATCTGGATGAGGCGGTCCTGGCCGATGCCGTGTTCCTCCAGCCACTCCATGGGGGAGACCTTCTCGCTCACCAGCACGCCGCCTTCGGTGTCATCGACGGTGTCGTCATCCAGCGGCTCCGGTTCGGGGGCCTTGGGCTTGGGAGCGGGCTTCCTGGGTTCCTTGACGGGGTTCTCCACCTTGGGTTCGGGGGCGGCCTGGGTGGCCTGGTTGGGTGTGCGGAGGCGGCGCTCCTCCTCCGCCTTGATCTGCTTGACCACGCTGCCGCCGGCGGTGCTGCCCAGTGCGGTCACGTGGGAGGAGTCGGAGGCGTCCTGCATGTCGCGGCGGTTCTCCTCCGGGTGCGCGGCGGTCATCATGAGGCGCACGCACTTGTTCTTCTTGTTGTACTCCTGGAAGATGTAGAAGCCGTTGTTGGCCTTGGCCACGCGGGCGTTCTTCACGCCGTACTTGCCCTGCTTGTTCTTGGCCAGCTTCTTCCACTTGATGTCGGTGTCCTGGAGGATGGTCTCCGTGTCGTCGTCCACGCGGTCCCTGTCCACCCCGCCCTTGTACTCCACCAGCACGAAGATGAGCTTGCCGTTGGAGGTGTCGAAGTCCAGGCTCACGCGGCAGTCCTTGTCCACCATCCAGGTGCGGCGCACCGCCATGTCCTGCAGCACGCGGTACTTGTAGTCCTTGGTGAGCTCCCTGTCCGCCCGCACGCGGGTGAGCGAGGTGTCAACATCCTTGATTTGCAAAGCCTGCGCGGTTCCCGCCGCAAGCAGCAGGAACGCCGTCGCCAAGATGCCAGCAGCGCGTTTCATGCTGAAAAATGTACCACGCGCCGCGCGGGGGAACAAGTTTATTTTTCCCGCCGCGCGCGCAACGGCCGGCCGTATGGTTCTTGACCAGCCGCGGGGATTGGGGTAGACTGGGCGCAACATGAGCGAGACAGCAGCATACAAGGTGGCGGATATCGCCCTGAAGGACTGGGGGCGCAAGGAAATCACGATGTCCGAGTTCGAGATGCCCGGGCTGATGGCGTGCCGCGAGAAGTACGGGCCCCAGCAGCCGCTGGCGGGCGTGCGCATCACAGGCTCGCTCCACATGACCATCCAGACCGCGATTCTCATCGAGACCCTGGTGGCCCTGGGCGCGGAGGTGCGCTGGGCCAGCTGCAACATCTTCTCCACACAGGACCACGCCGCCGCCGCCATCGCCGCCGCCGGCGTGCCCGTCTTCGCCTGGAAGGGAGAGACCCTGGAGGAATACTGGGAGTGCACCTGGAACGCCCTCTGCCACAGGGACGGCAAGGGCCCGCAGCTGATTGTGGACGATGGCGGCGACGCCACGCTCCTGCTGCACAAGGGCTATGAGATGGAGGACGGCGACCCGTGGGTGGACACCCCCGCCGCATCCGCGGAGGAGGGCGTCATCAAGGCGCTGCTGAAGCGCATCGGCAAGGAGAATCCCGGCGTGTTCCACCGCTGGATGCCGGAGATTGCCGGCGTTTCCGAGGAAACCACCACCGGCGTGCACAGGCTCTACCAGATGGAGCGCGACGGACGCCTGCTCGTCCCCGCCATCAACGTCAACGATTCCGTCACCAAGAGCAAGTTCGACAACCTGTACGGCTGCCGCGAAAGCCTGACGGACGGCATCAAGCGCGCTACGGACGTGATGGTGGCGGGCAAGGTGGCCGTGGTCTGCGGGTATGGCGATGTGGGCAAGGGCTGCGCGCAGGCGCTGCGCGGGCTGGGCGCCCAGGTGGTGGTGACGGAGGTGGACCCCATCTGCGCGTTGCAGGCGGCCATGGAGGGCTACCGCGTGCTCACCGTGGAGGACACCCTCGGCTGGGGCGACATCTACGTGACCACCACCGGCAACTGCGACATCATCACCCTGGAGCACATGGAGAAGATAAAGGACCAGGCCATCGTGTGCAACATCGGCCACTTCGACAACGAGATCCAGGTGGCGCGGCTGCAGGCGCGCGAGGGCATCAAGTGCACCAACATCAAGCCGCAGGTGGACATGTACACCTTCCCCGACGGCCACAGCCTGTACCTGCTGGCGGAAGGCCGTCTGGTGAACCTGGGCTGCGCCACGGGCCACGCCTCCTTTGTGATGAGCAACAGCTTCACCAACCAGGTGCTCGCGCAGATGGCCCTGTGGAAGGACCGCGAAACCGCCAAGCCCGGCGTGAAGGTGCTGCCCAAGGTGCTGGACGAGGAGGTGGCGCGCCTGCACCTGCACAAGCTCGGCGTGCACCTCACCACGCTCACGCAGAAGCAGGCGGACTACCTGGGCGTGCCCGTGCAGGGCCCCTTCAAGAGCGAGTTCTACCGCTACTGATACCGTGTTCACCGGACTCGCAGACGCGCTGGACTGGCTGTACGCCACACAGGTGTTCGGCATCAAGCTGGGGCTGGACGGCATGCGCCGCCTGCTGCGCGAGTGCGGCGTGAGCGAGCCGCACGCCCGCGTCATCCACGTGGCGGGCACCAACGGCAAGGGCTCCACCTGCGCGTTCGCGGAATCCGTGGCGCGCGCCGCCGGATACTCCACGGGCCTGTTCACCTCGCCCCACCTGGTGGCGTTCAACGAGCGCATCCGCGTGAACGGCGAGGACATCCCGGATGCAGACGCCGCGCGCCTCATCGGCAAGGTGAAGGACACCATCGCCGATTGGGAAACCCCGCCCACCTTCTTTGAAATCGTGCTGGCGGTGGCCATGATGCACTTCGCGGAGCGCGCCGTGGACATCATCATCTTGGAAACCGGCATGGGCGGCCGCCTGGACGCCACCAACGCCGTGCCCAAGGACGTGGCCGTCATCACACCCGTCGGCATGGACCACATGCAGTACCTCGGCAACACGCTCTACGAGATTGCCGGAGAGAAGGCCGCCATCATCGCCTGGCACCGCCCCGCCCTCTCCGCACCGCAACAGCCGGACGCCCTGCGCGCCATCCACGAGGCCGCACAGCGCATGGACACCGACTACCGCATCGTCTCCGAACCCTGCGAACAGCCGCTCGGCCTGCGCGGAAGCCACCAGAAAATGAACGCCGCGCTGGCGCTGGCCGCGCTGCACGCGCTGCCGCACTTCCTCTGCTCCGCGGAGGAGGAGGCGCGCGGCCTGGCGGAGGTTCGCTGGCCCGGCCGCTTCGAGGAAATCCTGCCCGGCGTCGTCATGGACGGCGCGCACAACCCGCCCGCCATCCGCGTGCTCGTGGAAACGTGGAAAAAGGAATTCCCCGACACCAAGGCGCGCTGCATCTACGCCGGCTCCGCCGACAAGGCGCTGGACGAGGTCATCGGCCTGCTCTCCCCGCTGGTGGGCGAGTGGGTGCTGCCGCCCGTGCAGAGTCCCCGCATCCTGCCGCAGGACGAGATGGCCGCCAAGGTGCGCGCCGTCAGCAGCGCCCCCGTCTCCACGCCCGCCACGCTGGAGGACGCCCTGCAGCACCTCGCCCCCGGCACCCTGATTTGCGGCTCCTTCTTCCTTCTGGGGGAGGCCAAGGCCATTCTCGCCAACCGCCCGGACTACCGCTCCACCAAGCAGTAAAATGTTGGCGTGTATCCACCCCGCGCAAGGCGGGGTTACGTGCCGAGACGTATCGGGCGTGGTTACCCCCACGGCTTACGCCGTGGGCTGGAAAAAGTTATCGCCGCAAAGCGGCTCAAATATAGGCGCAGCGGAGCCGCGCGGCAACGTCTATGCTTCGCGCCATATGGCGCGCTGACTTTGAGCCGCCTTGGCGGCGTTCACTTTTCCCAGCCCCAGGCGTCAGCCTGGGGGGTGTCCCCCTTTGCACTTACAACTAACGCAACCCCGCCTCCGTGCGGGGTGGATACACGCCAACGCTGGCGCAGCACCATAAAAACTTACAGTTCCTGCAGGTATTGCAGGTACTCGTCCATGGCCTGGGCGGGCGTGAGGGTGCGCTTCTGCTCCGCGCCCATGGGCTCGGGTTCGGGGTCGCTCTTCCTCTCCACCACGACCACGCGCTCGGTCTTCTTGGGCTTGTCCTTCTTCACCTCCTCCTCGGGAGTATCGTTTACGGCCAGGGCGCCGGGCCAGGTGGCGGATTCCGTGGGCCAGATGGTGTCGAAGTCGTCCCTCCCGGGGTCGCCGTTGCGCAGGATTTCCTCATCGCCCAGCAGGATGCGCTTGTCGTCCGTGCGGACCACGCTCATGTTGACCTTCTTGTTCTTGCCGCCGCGTTCGGGCTTGTTCTCACGGACGTTCTTCCAGAAATCCTTGTCCATGGAGCGGTTGGTGAAGAAGATGGCATCACAGCCGATGAACTGGGCGATCATCTTGCTGGTGTTGCGGTCCACCTCCTTGCCGTCCGCGGACATGCCGAGCTTTTCCCAAAGCTTTTCCGCCTTGTGGCCGTTCATGCTGCGCGCGGCGGCGCCGATGGCTTCCAGCACCTTGATTTTGCCCTCGGTGATGGGGAAGGCCACCTGCATGTTGGAGCCGCTCATCTTCCACACGAAGGCATCGTCCGCCACCTTGTCGGGCGAGAAGTCGCCGCCCGCGGCCACGAAGGCCAGGGCCTCTCCGACCGTTTCCGCGAAGGCGCCCGCGCTGGCCTTGGCATACTTGCCTGCCACGCCCTTGCAGAGCATGAACGCGGCGGGGCGCTTCTTGTCGCCGAAGTATTTGATGTCGGTGTTCTCCAGCTCCAGCGCATCGCGCATCTTCTCCAGCAGGGCCGGGTTCTTGGACGGGTTCGGGTAGGCCAGCACGCCCACCACGTCGCCGTTCGTTGTGCCGAACACCGCCACGTGCACGCCGTCTATCAGCAGGCAGAGCGTCTTCCCCACGGGCTTGGCGGCGGGAAAGGTCTCCTGCGCCGCATCGATGTTCTGCGGGGCGGCTGCCAGCGGCAGCGCGGCAGCGGCAAGCCACGCAAGGGCAAACAGCGCTTTGCGGGCGGCGAACATCACTTCTTGTTGTGCGAGCGCATCAGGCGGTCGATGTACTTCTGCATGCGCGGCAGGTTCTCCTGGATGCTCTGGGCAAGCTTGAACTGGTTGCGGGCGCGGATGAGGTTGTGCTCCGGCTTCTCCGTGCGGAAATAGAGATCGCCGTCCAGGTAGTCCGTCAGGAAGCGCATGCCGATTTCCACGGTGATGAGCCACCCGGCGAACGCCAGGTTCTCCGCCTCCGCGGGCGTCAGGAACTTGTGCGCCGCGTCCAGGTAGCCCTCCGCCAGCGATTCGAACAGCGGCAGCTGCATCACCACCTTGCTCAGGTCCTCCTCGTCCTCTTCCGCCATGCACGTGGCGGTGCGCACCATGTCGCCGAAATCGTACAGTACCAGGCCGGGCATCACGGTGTCCAGGTCGATCACGCACACGGCGGCGTCCGTCTCGGAGTCCAGCATCACGTTGTTGATCTTGGTGTCGTTGTGGGTGATGCGGGTGGGGATTTCGCCCTTGGCCTGCAAATCGGTGAGCTTGCTGAACTGGGGGGCCCAGGAGCGCACCAGCTCCACCTCCGCGGTGCAGTTGGCGAGCCGTCCCTTGGCATCCGCCTTGATGCTGGCCTCCAGGTTCTCGTAGCGCTTGGGGGTGTTGTGGAAATCCGGGATGGACTCTTTGATGTCCTCCGGGTTCATGTCGCAGATGAGATCCTGGAACGAGCCGAACGCGAATCCCGCCTGGTAGGCCTGGCGGGTGTTCTCCACCACGTCGTAGGTGTGGGTGTCCTCGATGTTGTTGTAGCAGCGCCACATGCCGCCCTCCTCCGGCAGGTCGATGTAGTTGCGGCCGCCGCGCGCGGGGTAGAGCGTGAGCGTCTGCCCGGCGCCGCCGCTGCGCCGCCGCAGCAGCTTCCACGTGATGTGGCGCGTCACCTTCTCCACATTGCGCATCACCTGCGCCGGGTCCTTGAACACGTAGTCGTTGATGCGCTGCAGGATGTAGCGGTCCTCGTGCCCGTCCTCCGTCTTGTAGCAGGCGCGGTACGTGGTGTTGATGTGGCCGTTGCGCAGCTCCTCCCCGTACAGGAAGTCGCCGCTGATGGCGAACTGGTCGCCGATGTGCGCGATGCGCTTGCCGATGGCGTCGCCCGTGTGGCGTTCAAGAGGCATGGCGGTGCGGGGGCTTGGCGTTTACTTTTCCTCGGCTATCTGGAAGGAGAGCAGCTTCGGGCTGTCGTGCGCCGGGTCCTTCACCACCACGGTGATTTGGGACTGCCGCTGGCTTACCACCAGGGACGACACCCTGAAGCGCTTGTAGTCCGGCATGTTGTTGGCCTTGTACGACACGGCGAAGGAGAGGGTGTCGCCGTCGTTCCCGCCCACGGACCAGGAGTTCTTCTTGTTGATGCCGTCATCCTTGCGGTAGGGGGAGAGCACGGTGTGCTTGGCATCGGAGAAATCGCCCTTGGTGGACGTGGTCATGCGGATGGGATAGGGGGAAAGGTTGATGAGGTGCACGCCCTGCTTCGGGAAATCCTTTTCCTTGAAGAACAGGCCCTGCAGCGTCTTGGAGTCCTTGGACGGAATCACGAAGCCCACCATCTTGGAGCCGGACGGCACGCCGTTGAGCACGTAATCCGCGGGCGGCAGCTTCGCCTCCTTCTCGGCATCGTCCTTCGCCCCCGCCAAGGCGGACGAGGGGTCGCTCTTCCAGAAGCGGATCTTGCCGTCCTGCGAGGGAATGGGGCGGGACGGCGTGCGCGCCGCCAGCGTCACCTGGATGAACTTCTTGCCGCTCTTGCAGTAGAGCGGGTTGGGCAGCGTCTCGCCGCTCGGCGAGCAAATCATGAGGCGCACGCCCTTCTTGGCGGCCTCCTCCGCCTTGGCTTCCTCCTTGGCGGCCGCCTTGTCGTTGTCAAAGGCTACATCCTGCGCGCGGACACTCTGCACCGGCGCCAACGCGGCCACCAGCGCCAAAGCGATTGTGGAAATGGTCTTCTTCATCATGAAATTCAGGGACTTCCCGTCCGCGTGAATGTTAGCAAGCCCACCCCCGCAACGCAAGAACAAAATTTCCCCCGGTCCTTGCCATTCCACGGGAATAGCCGTACAATGCCGCCATGCGCACCGTCTTCATCGTGTATGCGGTCCTGATGCTCTACATCGCCCTGCGGGTGGTGCTTGCCACGCCAAAGCGTAGCGGCGGCGGGGGGCCGCTGCGCGTGAATTGGTGGTGGAAGGTGCCGATGCTGCTCCTGCTGGCGCTCGGCGCGTTCAAGTTCAGCATCCTTGAATGGGTGAACCCCGGCGGCCGCTACTTTGCGCCGGAGGTGGATGCGCGCATCCTGCTGCCGCTCACCTGGCTGAACATCTTTGTGATTCTGCTGGGCATCCTACTGCTGCTTGCGGAGCTGCCTCGCGCGGTGGGGTGGCTCTTTGTGCGGGGGCGCTTCCGCAACGCCGTGAACATCGCCCTCGCCGCGCTCGCGGGCATCGCCACCACCGTGGGCATGTGCAACGCCCTCGCCATGCCGCAGGTCCACCGCGTGGATATCTCCCTACCCGGCATGCCCGCGGATGCCAAGCCCGTCACCCTCGCCCTGCTGGCGGACCTGCATGCCGACACCGTGAAGCGAGAGCCCTACTTCCGCGCGCTCGTGGACCAAGTGAACGCCCTCGGCGCGGATGCCATCGCCATCTGCGGCGACTTCGTGGACGGCACCGTGGCCGACCACGGGCAGGATTTGGAGCCGCTGGCGGATTTGCGTGCACCGCTCGGCGTGTTCGGCGTGCCAGGCAACCACGACTACCCCTCCGGCTACGCCGACTGGATGGATTACTTCGCCCGCCACGGCATCCGCATGCTCACCAACGCCCATGCCGTGCTGGGGCAGGGTGTTGTCCTGGCGGGCGTGGCCGACCCCGCCGCCGCTTGGCAGCAGGAGGAAGCCCCCGACCTCGGCAAGGCCCTGCAGGGCGCGCCGCAGGAGCTTCCCGTGGTGCTGCTCGCCCACCAGCCCTCCATGGCCCCGCAAATCGCGCAGGGCGGCCGCGTGGCATTGCAACTCTCCGGCCACACCCACGGCGGCATGTTCCCCATCCTCTCCAACATCGTGGCCAAATACAACGCCGGCTACGTGGAAGGCATGTACCAAATCGGCGGCATGCAGCTCTACGTCACCCCCGGCACCAGCCTATGGTCCGGCATGCTCATCCGCCTCTTCTGCCCCGCGGAAATCACACTCATCACCCTGCACCCCGCCTGATTGGCAGCGGGGAGCCACCAATTTAGGATTGGGGATTTAGGATGTAGGATTTGGGATTTGTGCATATGCCGGCGCGGTGTGAATACACACACGGCTTGCATACCAACCACGCCCGTTGCCGCCAATCATTGCATACCGGCTAGTGCATCCACACTTCCCTGCACACTCGGCAAATCCACAGGGTAAATATGCACGTTCAACCCTGATGCATCATCGTGATAAACCTTCAACGGCTCATTAACGGGCATCCAATCCAAGCGGGGATAGAGCAGGAAAATGTCCTTGGATGCCATCTCCGTGGCGTACGCGCTCATTTGGTACATATCCGCCTGCTGTATGCCGAAATGCCTGTCGGGATCGTTCTCCAGCACCTTCCACTTGGTGTCCATCACCAGAACCCTTCCATTCCTTTCCAAAAGGATGTCGGGGCGAACTGAGAAATGGTGCTCGCCGCCACTGTCAAACAGGTAGTGCCCCCGCGCCTGTGTGGTTACGCGCCAGCCGTCAGCCCGGAATGACTGACGTACGTAGTGTGCCACATAATCCTCAAACAAGCGCTCCATGGGGAACAGAAGCACGCATGCATCTGCACGCCCGGCAAAGCTGCTGAAACTGCGGCCCTGTAGGAACACCCTTGCCCAGTTCATGAGCTGCGCGTACGCGCGGCGACTGCGGTCCGTGCGCACCTTGTTGAAATCCGCATCAATGGAAGCAGACTTGTCCACCTCATCGAAATACTGCAACAGGCCGTCGATTTCGCGCACGAGTGCCGGAGTGGCCGTATGCCGTCTCAGCACCAGAAGCGTGGTTTTCACCAGGCGGTTCTCGGGGCAGTTCAAATCGTACTCGTCATAAGCGCAATACAAGCGCTCGGGATGCAGAATGTTGTGCCGCAGTTGCGGGGTGAGCAATATGCGCCCGCGCAATCGGTTCAAATTGCCCTGCCGCGCCACGTAGTCGGCGCGGATGCCGCCGCGCACCAATGCCTGCACCTCCCGCAGATACATTTGAATGAAGGCATCCAGCAAGGGCATTTTGCATGTCCGCTGAGCTGCCGTGCCACCTTGGCGAAACGGCGTGTGCGTGAGACAGCGCAGCATATCCAGCACAATGCCGCGTGCCTGTTCAAGCCCGGTGCTCCCGCTGATTTTGGGCAGTATCTCCATCTGGTGCCCGCTGCGGAAACGGATCACGCCCACATAATTCTGTAGCGTGATGCGCTCCACGCCATGGCGTACATGGTAACTGAAAAAATCATCCACGCCTTCGGTACTGTGAACAAAGTCACGCAGTTCTCGAAAATCGGCACAGGGCCGCGTACCAGGCGGGGCGCCACCCTGTATGTCTTCGGGTACGAGAATGTCGTACTCTCTGTATGAGTACACCTTGTTCATGAATCCCCGATCGTCACTTAGGACTGCTCATAGATAGCGCGGTACATACCAGAGTCAAGCCATGCTGCATGACCCTCTGGAAGCGCATGATACTGGGCATTCGGCAACTCGTCATCCACATTCTGCATAAACAGGTTTGCCGGCAAGGGACATTCCTGTATCAATTTGCTTTTCCCCATCACCAGCTGTACCTTTCTGTAGTCGTCATGAAAATACTCCTGCAGCTGCGGAATGATTTTCTTGCGGAAAATGCGTGCCAACTCCGCCAAGGTGGGTTTCTCATGCAGCGTCCAGAACAGGGCGTGCCCAATGGCGTGGTCGGCATCGTACAGCCACTCGATGCGCTTGTTCATCACATCCAGCATGCGGGCAACGTTCACACCTTCCACATTGTCGGGCAGCAGTTCCGGCTGCGGTGCCATCGGCACAAAATCGAACCGCCGCCGCAGCGCCGTGTCCATCATGGCAATGGAGCGGTCCGCCGTGTTCATGGTGCCCAGAATATACACGTTTTTCGGCACGGTGAAATCATCCCCGGACAACGGCAGGGTAACGTGCTGCGACTCCCGCTTGCTGGGCTCAATCAGCGTGATGAGTTCTCCCAAAATCTTGGATATGTTGCCACGGTTGATTTCATCAATGATGAACACTCGCGGCTCATCCCCCGCCTCGTCGCAGAACTTGCGGAACACGCCGGGTTCCACCTTATAGGTTACAACACCGCCCTTCTCTTCCGGTCTGATTCCTTCGATGAAATCGCCGTACTCGTAGCTTTGGTGGAAGGTGGCAAATGCTATGCGCCCCTCCTGTATCAAGCCGTTATACTCAGACTTCACTCTCTGATAATCCTCCTTCGCAGCCTCCATCACCTCCGCCACGGGCCGCCCCGTGCAGATTGCCACGGCATACGCCACCGTGTGATAGGTCTTGCCCGTTCCGGGAGGGCCGTACAGAATGGTGTTCAAGTCCGCATCCGTCACAGTCTTCGAAACCGTTTCCACATTGGTGACAAAACGCACTTTCACGTCTTCCAAAGCGATGCCGCACGCAACAAACAACTTGCCCACAAGTGGCATCATGTTTCGGATTCCGTAATTGTTGTACACGGCATACGTCTCGTCCACTGGGAAATAGAGCTTGGTATTCCGTAGATAGGCCTCAGCATTCTTGGGCGTTACCAGGGAGCTATCCCCGACAAGCTCCTCACGCTTTTCCTTCCAAGCCCTTTTCCAAATTAGATTGTACAGGGGACGCCACGCATTTCCCTCTACCCGCCCCCACGGACAATCCATGTATATGGGCTTGGATCCGGTTAGCAGTTCCTCGCGGTCGGGGCGCTGAATCAACTCCGCAAGCGACAGCTCCATTTCGGTTCTCTCTGATTTTTTCTCGGTTTTCTCAGACATTGTTTTAGGGGGTAAATCTCTTTGGTTCAGGAAATCGCAGTAGTGGTTAAGTACAACTAGGGAATCATTGCCTCCGGGTTTCGCGCCGGGGCGACGTTCAGACTTGCCCCGATACCATTCCGTCTCTCTCAATTCCTCGATGAATTCTTGTATCTCCCCCGGTGTTTCGATTTCATACACGGAAGTTATATCGCGCTCCAGAAAGAGCTCCGGGACATTTTTCCACAGGCTGGTCAACGCCTGCAAGTAGCGGCTTTGGGATTTCGGAGACGCATTGACATACACGGCGAGCCACTCGCGGAAAGCAGCCTCATTGTCGGGCATGGGAATACGCACCTTGTCAATGGGCGTGTCCGGAGCATCCGACAAGAAGGCCAGCGGCGCGGGGAAGTGAGAAGGCAATTCATCCACACGCTTGCCTATCAGGGGTGCCACCGCCTCCTTCTGTTCCGCAGATAGCTCGAGGATCTGCACTCCCTGCCTGTTGGATTCATACCAGCACACCAGCTGTTTCCACACGTCGGCTGAGCAGACTAACGGTTCAGAGCGCAACTGCTCCACCAACTTGGCCTGCGCCTTGATGGCATCAACCACCTTTTGGAACGCAGGCTGCCAATCTGCGGGAAGCTCATTCAACGAATCCACATGGTGGGTGCCACGCGCCACAGCGCACACAGGTGCATTCAAGTATATATGCCAGTTGTAATACCGCCGTCTCTGCTCATGCCACTTCACCACGAGTGACATGCCGGCATCCTTCACAGCGGGATGTGCCTTCGCCATGTCGAAGAAAGCCAAAAGACGCAAGGCGAGCGCGGGCGTCATCCACTTGGTAAACTCATACCTGATTCCCACCGCATACTCAATCTCGTCAGTTTTGCGAACATAACGGCTATCTTCCTCCACAGCGAGCACAATACCCCCTACTGCATTCTTTTTGTAAAAATCGCCCAATGCCGCAACATCCCACGCGCAACCGCATTTCCACGGAGTGGGTTTCTTGCCCGGTTGCATCAGGATTTCTCCCGCCTGCACCTTTTCCTTGGTGAATTCCGCGCACCTGTAGAAAAAATCCGAGCGGTTGTCCCACCTGCCTCCAGTCTCGTTCTCTGCCATAGGTACAACAGTATACCCCTGCGTCGGCAGGCTCGTCAAGGGAGAATGTCAAGGGAATGCGGGCGCGGTGTGTGTACACACATGGGGCGGCTCCATTTAGGATTGGGGATTTAGGATGTAGGATTTGGGATTTCTCGAGTGATAGCCGAAAAAAGTAAAGGCCGCATGGTTTGTAACCATGCGGCCTTTGTTAGCCCTGGCGGCTACCTTGATTCGCCACCACCCCATTGGTGGCTCACCCCTGCGGGGCAAACCGCTGTAGCGGTTTGTCCAATCGCCCTTACAGCCGTCGGGCGCTTTCACTCGCGGGACGGGAGAGCTGCGCGGCGCGCAGCGGGGTGGTGCTGGACGACAGGTCCCGCGAGAGTGAGATAGCCGGGTAAAGTAAAGGCCGCATGGTTTGTAACCATGCGGCCTTTGTTAGCCCTGGCGGCTATCTACTCTCGCGGGACCTGTCGTCCGACT
>JAUNNT010000081.1 GCA_030531305.1 Akkermansia sp. | reverse complement strand
CTAGCCCCGGGCGAAACCCGGGGGCATAACCACCCATGCATACCCACCACGGAACCCCGCCTTGTGCGGGGTGGATACACGCCAACGCCCGCCTACTAACCACCTTCATTACCTCCAATCAACACCCGCGCGGCTTTGCCGCGCCTAACTCTCCAAATTGTAAATCGTCAATTGTCAATTGTAAATCCCAAGGCGTAGGCGGAACGCCCACGCATTGCCCCCCGGCCCCCGAACCTATGAAACGCGGGGGTGCGGGCGGGGGGTGGCGAAACACGCTCGCGCTGCGGGAAAATCATCCCCGCCATGCGGTGGGAATTAGCCCCTTTGGCTTGAAATGCGGCGCTTCTACGTCATATTTTTTCACTTTTTACGGAAAAATGCCTTGCATGTGTTATCAAAACATGTTACTTTCATCGCGGCATTAAGCCGAAACATTATGGCTAGAACTCATACAACCTATACTCCCGAGGATAAGAAGAGCATCATTCTCAGCATCCTCACCAAGAAGACCACCATTCAGAAGATTGCCAAGGAGAAGAATGTCGCTCCCACCTTGGTGTCCCTTTGGAAGAAGCAGGCCGAAGACGCCATCTACGCCCGTTTCCAGCCCCAGCCCCGCGGCCGCCGCAAGGCCACCGCAACCAAGGCCGAGGCCAAGACCAGCCTCCACAACTGCCGCGCCGAGGCCCGCAAGGCCAAGGCCCGTGCCAAGCGCCTGGAGGCCAAGCTCAAGGAATCCCGCGAGCGCGTCGAGGCCCTGGAGGCCGGTCTCCGCAAGCTGGCGGAGGGCCTGGGCTGCCGCATGGTGAAGGCCCGCCGTCCGCGCCGCGCCAAGAAGGCGTAAGGCATGGATGCCGTCCGCTCCCGCGCATAGGTAGACTTTCTCTCTCACCACGGCAGCGGGACGGCCTGCAATATCCCCGCCGATTGTGTCATCATTCCAAAAGAAGGTGGCACAACGGCGGGTTTTTAGGCATAGTATAAGGCGTACCCGGCAGGCCGCGCGTGTGAGACCGTGCGCACCGCCGGATTTGCAGCATTTTCCGATATGAACACAATGATGAACCAGTGGATGCGCCGCGCGCGCACAATGGGCGCCGTGGCCGCCTTGGCTTTCGGCGTGATGGCACCGGCCGTGCAGGCCGCTCCCAACTACGACCAGATTGGGCAGATTTTCGCCCGCTTGATACAAGGCTCCCACGTGAGCCACGCCCTGTTCACGCAGGACATGTACAAGAAGTTTTTCGACAACTACATCCAGATGCAGGACCCGCAGCACCTGTTCCTGACACAGCAGGATGTGGACGCCCTGTACGAGCAGTACGGCAGCACGTTCGGCGACTACCTGGTGACGGGTGAGACCACCAAGCTGGCGGAGGCCATGTACGGCGTGTTCCAGGAGAAGGCCCTCAACCGCATCGCCCAGGCGGAGAAGATGATTACCGAGATGGGCGGCAAGCTGCCCGCCTTCGACTCCGACCGCAACATCCCCCGCACACGCCGCAAGCTCCCGCGCGCCAAGGACGACGCCGAGCTGGACCAGGTCTGGCGCGACCAGGTGGAGGACATGCTGCTCTCCGAGGTCAGCCGCCGCGAGAACATGGCCAAGCTCGCCGCCGCCAAGGGCAAGCCGGATCCCAACGCCAACGAGATGCCCGTGCAGGAGAAGATGCTCTCCCGCCTCAAGCGCATGCGCTCCGACTTCGTGGAGGCCGACCGCGAGGACATGGTCTCCTTCCTCCTCAACGCCGTGGCACGCGTGTACGACCCCCACAGCGACTACATGGGCGCACGCGAGGAGCAGCGCTTCAAGGACATGCTCAAGGCCTCCATCGTGGGCATCGGCGCGCGCCTCAAGGCGGACGACGACGGCTCCACCACCATTGAGGGCATCGTCAAGGGCGGCCCCGCCGCCAAGAGCGGGCAGCTCAAGCTCGGCGACCACATCGTGGCCGTCTCCGAGGACGGCGAGAACTGGACCGACATCATGTTCCTGAGCATCGACAAGGTGGTGGACCGCATCCGCGGCAAGGCCGGCCAGCCCATCAGCATGCGCGTGCAGGATGCCGACACCGGGGAGGCGCACGTGGTCACCATCACGCGAGACGTCGTCCCCATGTCCGAGGAAATGGCCAGCGGCAAGATTGTGGAAATGAAGGCCAAGGACACCGCCGGCAATCCCGCCACCTACAAGCTGGGCATCCTCACGCTGCCCTCCTTCTACATGGATCTGGACGCCAACGAGGTGCACTGCGCCGCGGACGTCAAGCGCATCCTCTCCCGCATGATCGACGAGGGCGTGCAGGGCCTCGTGGTGGACCTCCGCTTCAACGGCGGCGGCTCGCTGGAGGAGGTCCGCAAGATGGTGGGCCTCTTCACCGGAGCCGGCCCCGTGGTGCAGGTCAAGGATTCCCGCGACCAGGTGGAGAAAATCACCGTGAGCGGCAAGCCCCTCTTCAACGGCCAGGTGGTGGTGCTCATCAACAAGCTCAGCGCCTCCGCCTCTGAAATCTTCGCCGGTGCCATGGCGGACTACGGCCGCGCCCTCATCGTGGGTGACAAGACCACCTTCGGCAAGGGCACCGTCCAGCTCCCGCGAGACCTCGCCGCCTTCATGCCCTACTTCTCCCGCCAGGAGGGATGCGGCCTCATCAAGGTCACCACCCAGAAATTCTACCGCGTTGGCGGCGCATCCACACAGCTCAAGGGCGTCGCCAGCGATATCGTCATCCCCTCCGTCACACAGGGCTTCCGCATCGGCGAGGGCGAGCAGGACTACGTCCTCCCCTACGATGAAATCCCCTCCGCAGGCGGATACGTCAAGAGCGACCGCATCGCACGCATCCTCCCGGATATCCTCAAGAAGAGCCAAGCCCGCATGAAGCAGGACAAGGACCTCCAGTACTACCAGGAGGACGCCGACCGCGCCGACAAGCGTTACGAGGAAAACTCCATCTCCCTCAACAAGCAGAAGCGCCAGGACGAGAACAACACCCTCCTGGAGCGCAAGAAGGCCATCGACGCCGAGCGCAAGGTCCGATATGAGAAAATGGCCAAGCAGGACGAGAAGGACCTCGTCATCCACCGCCTCAACCTGGAGGACGTGGAGGCAGAGCAACTTCCCCTCGCAACCAAGGAGGACAAGGACAAGTTCATGGACATGGCCGACGACCCCGAGGACGAGCTCGTCGAAACCCCGGACTTCCCCTCCGATATCGACCCCGTCCTCCGCGAATCCATGAATATCGTCAAGGATATGATTGATATCCCCTGAGGATTTACAATTTACGATTGACGATTTACAATTTGGGAATACAGGCGCGCGTTGCGCGCGGGAATTTTCACGGCTCATTCGGCAATATGCCGGGTGAGCCGAATTTTCTTGCGCGCGCGAGGCGGGGGTGGTAGAATGGGGCGGTAGCAACCACACCAGCAAAACACGTTATGAACATGCAGCACATATTGCCGATCATGGCTCTGGGGCTGGCCTGCGCGCAGGCCGGAGAGCGGAGCACCTTCGACTTCGGGTGGAAGTTCAAGTACTTCGGCCCGCAGGCGCCCGGCGAGAAGATATCCGCCGCCACATGCGACGGCTACCAGGCCGGGCACGCCGCGCAGGACGCCATCGACGGCAAGCCCGGCACGCGCTGGTGCGCCCCTAACGGCGGCTCCGGCCACTGGCTCGCCGTGAAGAACGGCCCCAAGGAGAAGGTGGACACCATCCGCATCGTCTGGGAGAACGGCAACCGCAAGGAGGCCATCGTGGAATACGTGGCCAACGGCCTGCCGGTGCAGGAAACCATCACCGTGGACAAGCAGGAGACGGAAATCAAGGTGGGCGGCCGAACCGTCTCCGATTTCAAGATCACCGTCAACGGCACAGGCCCCAACAACTGGGCCAGCATCAGCGAGCTCACCTTCCGCAACAAGGGCGGCCACGCCCTCAAGCTCCCCGTGCCGGAATCCAAGGCCGGCGACGCCCCGGAGAAACCCTCGTACGACGACCGCGACTTCAAGCCGGTGCAGCTGCCGCACGACTGGGCCATCGAGAGCCCGTTCCTGAAGGACGAGCCCAACGAGACCGGCAAGCTGCCCTGGAACGGCTACGGCTGGTACCGCAAGTTCTTCAACGTGCCCGCGGACTTCAACCCGGAGAGCCAGCGCTACTATCTGGACTTCGACGGCGTGATGGCCTGCCCGCAGGTGTACGTGAACGGCAAGAAGGCCGGCGAGTGGGCCTACGGCTACGCTTCCTTCCGCGTGGACATCACCCGCTTCCTGAAGCCCGGCAAGCCCAACCTGGTGGCGGTGCAGGCCAGCAACAAGCCTTCCTCCACCCGCTGGTATCCCGGCGCGGGCATCTACCGCCACGTGTGGCTGGAGAAGACCGCCCCCCTGCACATTGCCCACTGGGGCGTGTTCGTCACCACCCCGCAGGTTAGCGCGGACCGCGCCACCGTGAAGATCCAGACCACCGTGGAGAACACCGGAAGCCAGGAGGCGCAGGTCACCGTGCAGCAGAAGATTGAATCCCAGCGCAACAACTCCAAGGTGGTGCGCGTGGCCCCCCACTCCACCGCCGTGGTGGAGCAGGAAATCCACCTCAACCTCCCCCGCCTCTGGAGCTGCGAGAACCCCAACCTCTACAACGTGGAGACCACCGTCATGCTCGGCTCCCGTGCCATCGACAAGAAGACCACCTCCTTCGGCTTGCGCAACGCGGAATGGCGCCCGGAGGGCTTCTTCCTCAACGGCAAGCGCGTCCAGCTCAACGGCGTCTGCGAGCACCACGACCTCGGCCCGCTCGGCTCCGCCTTCCACTCCAAGGCCTACGAGAGGAAAATCATCAAGCTCAAGGAAATGGGCTGCAACTCCATCCGCATGACCCACAACCCGCCCGCCCCGGAGGTGCTGGACCTGTGCGACAAGCACGGCATCCTGGTGCTGGACGAGATGTTCGACATCTGGAAGCACCAGAAGTACGACAAGGTGAACGGCTACCACGTGTTCTGGGAGGAATGGTGGAAGAAGGACGTGCAGAACTTCGTGATGCGCGACCGCAACCACCCCTGCATCATCGCCTGGAGCGGCGGCAACGAAATCCCTGAAATCACCACCGGCGACGGTGTGCAGATCAACAAGGAGCTGCGCGACGAATTCCGCAAGTACGACACCACCCGCGCCTACACCTGCGGCGTGAACGCCGAGAACGGCGCCTGGAACGGATTCGGCGACGTGCTGGACGCCTACGGCTACAACTACAAGCCCTGGGCTTACGGCCAGTATGCCGAGAAGAAGCCGGACAAGCCCTTCTACGCCTCCGAGACCACGTCCTGCGTGGCCACGCGCGACACCTACTTCTTCCCGGTGCGCTGGGGATTGGGCGCCGGCGCGCGCGCGTTCCAGGTGAGCGCGTACGGCCTGTACGCCCCCGGCTGGGGCTACTGCCCGGACGCCGAGTTCACCGCGCAGGACGCCAACCCCAACGTGGCCGGAGAGTACGTGTGGACCGGGTTCGACTACATCGGCGAGCCCACCCCCTACAACCAGGACGCCTCCAACATCGGCAACACCCAGGATATGACCGCCGCGGAGCGAGACGCTCTCATGAAGCAGCTCAAGGAGATGGGAAGCAAGGCCCCCAGCCGCAGCTCCTACTTCGGCATCATCGACCTTGCCGGCTTCCCCAAGGACACCTACTACCTCTACCAGAGCCGCTGGCGCCCGCAGCTGGCCCAGGCCCACATCCTGCCGCACTGGAACTGGCAGGGCCGCGAGGGTCAGGTCACGCCCGTCATGGTCTTCTCCAGCGGTGACGAGGCCGAACTCTTCCTCAACGGCAAGAGCCTCGGCGTGCGCAAGCGCGGCATGGACGGCGGCACCTTCAACCAGGGCCGCCAGACCATCGGCAAGAACGCCTACCGCTTCGTCTGGGAGGACGTGAAGTACGAACCCGGCACCCTGGAGGTCGTCGTCAAGAAGGACGGCAACGAGTGGGCCAAGGCCACGCGCGTGACCACCGGAGAGGCCACCGCGGTGAAGCACGTGATTGACACCGACACCATCGACGGCGACGGCCGCGACCTGGCGTTCATCGAGCTGGCGCTCACCGACAAGGACGGCAACGTGGTGCCCACGGACTGCCGCAAGGTTTCCTTCTCCGTGGAGGGCGCGGCGGAGCTGGTGGGCTTCTGCAACGGCAACCCCATCGACTGGACCTGCATGCAGGACCCGCAGCAGAGCTTCTTCAACGGCCGCATCCTGGCCGTGGTGCGCGGCAAGCGCGCCGCTTCCGGCCCCGCCACCGTCACCATCAAGGCGGAGGGCCTGCCGGAGGTCAAGGTGCCCGTCAAGGTGAAATCCGTCTCCCCGGAGGAGCTCAACCTCCGCTAACAACCCGCATCCCCCGCCATGGCAGCGTTCCTCAAGCTCTTCCGCCGCGACCCCGATGCATCGGGGCCCCGGATGGACAACAATACGTACATGAAGGCCCTGGTGGCGTTCGTCGGCGTGGTGCTGTTCTGCTGCCTGGCGTGCACGGTGTGCAGCAGCGCGGGGCAGTGCGTCAACAAGGTTGTGTGGATCCTCCTGGATTTCCTCACGCTTGTGCTCTTCTGCAACGTGTTCCGCCTGAACGCCCTGCTGAACCTGCGCAGCCTCTCGCTGATCGTGAGCATGCTGCTGCTGGAGGGCGCGCTGATGGTGGGCGTGCTGTGGCTGCAGGGACATGTGCCGGGGTATGAGTACCCGGCGCAGGCGCTGCTGTGGCTGCCGTACATGCTGGCGCCCACGGCGGTTTCCGTGATGGTGGGGCAGCGGCTGGGATTGCTGACGGCCCTCTGCGCGTCCGTGCTGGGCGGGGCTCTGTTCTCCGAGCCCACGCTGGTGTATATCTACACGGTGGTGAGCTTTGCCGTGGGCATCTTCAGCGCCATGCTCTCCCGCCGCGTCCACAAGCGCGAGCAGGTGCTGCGCGCAGGCTGGCTCGTCGGCATCGTGGCCTTTGTGTGCATCTTCTGCCTCGCCGCCCTCCAGCAGTATGTGGACACGCGCGGCAACATGGAGCTGGCATCCGTCCACGGCGGGCATTTCTTCCTGGTCGCCCTGGCCGTGGAGCTGGGTGTCACCGTGGCGGTCAACTTCGTCCTCTCCGTCTTTGTGGGCGGCGTGGAGCCGGCGCTGGAGCGCCTGTTCAGCATCACCACGCCCATCACCTGGCTTGAGTGGGCGGACATGAACCACCCGCTGCTGCGCAAGCTGCAGATGGCCGCTTCCGGCACCTTCCACCACAGCCTGGTGGTGCAGCGCCTGGCGGAGGCCGGAGCGGAGGCCGTGGACGCGGATGTCTCCCGCGCCGGGGTCTGCGCCCTCTACCACGATATCGGCAAGATCGGCAACCCCCAGTATTTCGCGGAGAACATCCGCGACCAGGCCAACTCCCCCCACGCCGAGCTCACCCCGGAGGCCAGCGCACGCATCATCACCGCGCATGTCACGGATGGCGTGGCACTCGCCCGCGAGTACGGCCTCAACCGCCGCATCGTCGATGTCATCCGCGAGCACCACGGCACCTCCACCGTCTACTTCTTCTACCGCAAGGCGCTCGACCAGTACAAGGCCGAGAAGGAGAAGTTCGACGAGGGGCAGATCGATACCTGCCCGGACGAGGTGGATGCCTCCATCTTCTCCTACAAGGGGCCGATTCCGCAGACGCGGGAGTCCGGCATCGTGAGCCTGGCGGATGCGGTGGAGAGCGCCACGCGCTCCCTCGCCAACCCCACCGAGGACGACATCAAGGATATGATTGCCGGCATCTTCAAGGGCCGCATCCTGGACGGCAGCCTGCGCGACTGCAACCTCACCCTCGGCGAAATCGAGAAACTGAAAGAGACCTTCTTTGTCAATATCGTCACGATGCACCACAACCGCATCGCCTATCCCAAGAAAGAGCAGGACGCAGCTGAACAACTCATGGAGCGCCGCAAGACCGCGCCATGATCCACCGCGTGCGCAGCCTGGGCATGGTGGCGGCGTTCCTGGTGGGCGGCATTTTCCATGCGGAGTTCAGCCGGTTGCAGTGGTGGCTGCCCATCGGCATCGCCTTCATGCTCACCATCACCTTCATCGGCATCGACACGGCCAAGCTCAAGCCGCGGATGATGCACCTGTGGGTGCTGCTGGGCATCGAGGTGATAGGCCTGGGCTTCTTTGCGCTGGCGCGTGCGGCGGGCTACCCCGTGCTGGCGGAATCCCTGTACTACTGCGGCGCCGCGCCCATTGCCGCCGCGTGCCCCATCATCATCAACATCATGCGCGGCAACGTGGAGTTCACCACCACCGCCATGGTGCTCAGCCACGCGGTGTACGCGCTGTTCACGCCCTTCATCCTGCCGCTGGTGCTGCCGGAGGCCCACATGGGCTACGGCGAGCTGGTGGCCATGGTGGCGGGCCAGCTGGCGAGCGTGCTGGCCGCCCCCGCCGTGCTCTCCGTGCTCATGCGCGTGGTGTACCCGCCATGCCGCTTCTGGGCGCCCAAGTTGAAGGATGTCTCCCTCTTCTTCTGGATCGGCAACCTCACCATCGTCTCCGCCTGCGGCGTGGACCGCATCATCGCGCGCGGCTACGGGTTCCACGAGATGTGGCCCATGGCGCTCGGCGCCCTCGTCGTCTGCGCCGTGGGCTTCCTTTCCGGCTACCGCCTCGGCTACCCCCGCCTCAAGCGCGAGTGCTCGCAATGCCTCGGCCAGAAGAACACCGTCCTCACCCTCTACATGGCGGGCCAGGACTACGCCACCCCGCTCGCCTACATCGGCCCCGTCTTCTACGTCTTCTGCCACAACATGGCCAACGCCCTCCAAATCGCCCTCTCCCACCGCGACCAGGAGGAAAGGTGATTTCCCCGCGCCTCGCGGCGCGCGGAAATAATTAGGATTAGGATTCGGATTAAGATTAGGAACGCGCCGTCAGGCGGCGCGGAAAATTCGGCGCGGCAGAGCCGCGCAGGGAAATTTTCCCGCGCCTCCGGGCGCGGCTATATTCAAAAATCCTCGGTTCAAATTTTGTGGTAGAACGAGGTTGTTCGGGGTATCATCCCCG
>JAUNNT010000080.1 GCA_030531305.1 Akkermansia sp. | reverse complement strand
AGGTGGCTCAAAGTTAGGCGCGGCAAAGCCGCGCGACAAAATGTTTCATCTGGCATTTTGCCAGATGAAACTCATCCGCGACCGCGCCGAACGGCGCGGCTGGATGAGAGCCTCCTAGGAGGCTCAACATTTTTTAGCCCACGGCAGGGCCGTGGGGTTGACCACGCACGCCGACTCACCACGGAACGCCGCCGAATGGCGGTGTGGATGAGCGCCAACGCCCGCTTACCAACCGCATCTGTTGGCACCCGGTGAAACCCAATGAAAGGATTTCTTGACACGCACACGGCTATATGGTATATAGGCAGGCGGGTGAAGGAACCCGCATTCCAACAAACTAGCATACTCCTTCTATGAAAGTGAAAATCCACACGCAAGCCCTGGCCGCCGGATTGGGATTGGCAGCCGCCGCCATGCTCTGCAGCTGCGGAGACGACAACCCCAAGACCGAATCCACAGAGCAGCAGCCCGCCGCGGAACAACAGCCCCAGGCGGAACCCCAGCCCGCTCCCGAGCAGCCCGCGGAACCCGCCGCGCAGCCGGAGCCGCAGCAGCAGCCTCAACCCGCCACGCCCGCCGAACCCGCAGCGGAGGAATCGGCGGAGGAGGTGGCACCGCAGGACGCCACGCCCGTGCCCGCCATCCCGGCGGACCTTGCCATCCCGGAGACCCCCGCGGGAGCGGTGGATGCCGTGGTGAAGCTGCACCAGGCCGCCAGGGACGGCGACATGGCGTCGCTGAACAACCTGGGCATCCTGTACGCGCACGGCAAGGGAGTGGAGCAGAGCGACCAGAAAGCCTTTGCATGCTACTACCTGGCGGCGGAGGGGGGCGACAAGGAGGCGCAGTTCAACGTGGCGCGCTGCTACGTGACCGGCAAGGGCATCGCCACCAGCGTGGAGGAATTCTTCAAGTGGTGCAACAAGGCCGCGCTCAACAACCAGGTGGACGCGCAGTTCATGCTCGGCATCTGCTACCGCGACGGCCGCGGCGTGGAGGCCAACCCCATCGACGCGAAGCGCTGGCTGCAGCGCGCCACCGCCCAGGGCCACGAGAAGGCCGCCCGCGCGCTGTTCGCCATTGAGCACCCCGGCGAGACCTTCCCCGCCGACGTCGCGGCGGCGCAGCAGCCGGCCCAGCCTGCTCCCGCCACCGTGGAGACCGCCACGCAGGAGACCCCCGCCACCACCAGCGTGGCGGAAAACACCAAGAAGCCCACCCCCGAACCCGCCCCTGTGGCGGTGGAGCAGCCCAAGCCCGAACCTGCACCCGTGGCAACGGAGCAGCCCAAGCCCGAGCCCGCCGCTGCGCCCGACGACGGCTACCACTCCCTGGCCAAGGGTGAATCCCCCGCCAGCGTGGCCAAGAAGTACGGCATCCCGCTCAAGAAGCTCATGGAGATCAACCACTTCACCGACAAGGATGTGCGCCGCCTGCAGATCGGCCAGAAAATCAAGGTGAAACCCTGAGGTGGATGTACTAGGTACCCGGCTTCGCTAAAGCTACGCCGAGGCAGGCTATGTACTAGGTACTATTTTGATTGGGCATGGAGCTGACGGCCGAGCAGGAGAGGCGCGTGCTGGCGCTTTTCGGCAAGGACGGCTGGCGGGACGCGCAGCGTGATTTGCTGGCGCTCGCCCTGCGCGGGGAGAACTCGCTGGGCGTGCTGCCCACCGGGCACGGCAAGAGCCTGTGCTACCAGGCGGCCGCCGTGCTGCTCGGCGGCGTGAGCGTGGTGGTGTCGCCCCTCATTGCGCTCATGCGCGACCAGAGCGAGGGGCTGGCCAAGCTCGGCATACCCGCCGCGCGGTTCGATTCCACGCTGGAGGACGACGTGCGCGAAGGCGTGCTGCGCGATGTGGCGGCGGGCGCGCTGCGGTTGTTGTTCGTGGCACCGGAATCCCTGGAGAACCACGCGCTGCAGGAGGCGCTTTCCGCCGCGCCGCTCACGCTGTTTGTGGTGGACGAGGCGCACTGCGTTTCCGAATGGGGGCACAGCTTCCGGCCGGACTACCTGCGGCTGGCGCAATGGGCGGCGCAAAGGCCGTTCCGCTGCGTGATGGCGCTCACCGCCACCGCCACCACCCGCGTGCAGCGCGATTTGGCAAAGACTTTTCATATCGCGCGCGAGGCCATCGTCACCCTGCCGCCGTACCGCCCCAACATCACGAGAATCGCTGACGCGCCGGACGACCGCTTCCGCGCGCTCGTGGAATTCCTGCAATCCGACGGCGGCGCGCACCTCCCCGCCATCGTCTACTGCCGCGCCCGCAAGGAGACGGAATCCCTGGCCGCGCGCCTGGTGGATTGCGGATTCCGCGCCGCCGGGTACCACGCGGGCCAGCCCGCCGAGCTGCGCGAGCAATTGCAGGACGACTTCCTCGCCAACAGGCTCCAGGTGCTCACCGCCACCATCGCCTTCGGCATGGGCGTGGACAAGCCGGACGTGCGCTCCGTGGTGCACTTCTGCGTGCCGGGGTCGCCGGAGGCCTACCTGCAGGAGAGCGGGCGCGCGGGGCGCGACGGCGCTCCCTGCACCAGCCTGGTGCTGCTGGACGCCGCGGATATCCTGGACGCCCGCAACCGCATCCGCGCCGCGGAGCCGGATGCAGAGGGCGTGCTGCGCGCCGCGCGCTGGATGCTGCCGACCGCGCGCCGTGTGGTGTCGTTCTGGGAGCTCACCACGTCCTGCGATGTGCCGGAAGACGTGCCGCTGCGCATCATGCTGCACCTGCAGGACATGCACGCCGTGGAGCCGGAGGCCTACGGCTGCAAGTTCTACAAGGTGAAGCCGCTTTTCCCGCTGGGCACCATCCTGGACGGACGCGGGGCAGACGAGGCCGCGCGCCTGCAGTGGCTGGACGCCCACCGCGACGGCGAGGTGGCGGATGCCGCCGATGCCTGGGGCTGCTCCTACGCGGAGGCCATGGACCAGCTGCGCGAGTGCGAGGCCGCGGGCGAATGGAAGCTCGCGCTGCGCCAGCAGGCGGTCTGCCTGCACGCCACCGGGCCCGCGGACGCCCGCGAGGTGGCGGACGCGCTTTCCGCATCCTACTCCCGCCGCTGCCAAGCGGATTTGGCGCGGCTGGACACCCTGCTGCAGATGCTCACCGCCCCGCACTGCATCAACGATGCCCTGCAGCAATACTTCGCGGATGAACCGATGCAGCCCTGCGGGCATTGCTCCGCGTGCCTGCACCGCACCCCCGCCCTGCCCCAACCACCCCCACGCCCCGCAGTATGGGAATGCGCGGAAGGCGACGACGAGGCCGAGATGCCGGAGTTCGACCGCGACGCGCAGCGCCGCCGCTTCCTGCTCGGCATCGCCTCCCCCGGCATCATGGCCCGCCGCCTCTGGGGCCACCCGCTCTACGGCTCGCGGATTGGCACCCCGTGGGAGGAGGCGTGAGGAGGGTGAATTAGGATTAGGATTAGGATTAAGATTAGGATTTGGATTAGGATTAGGGGGCAGAAATACCTTGCACCGGCGGGCGCGTGGTGTATACTGGGAGGCATGAGCGAGGACTTTTCCGCGATTGAAGAGAAAATGCAGGGCGTGGGGCTCTCCCGCGCGGCGATCGACGCGTTCCGGCACAGCGTGCGCGTGCTCACCTCCAACGAGTCCATGCTGATAGCGGAGGACGAGATTGCGCCCGCGGAGGGCGTGGAGGACTGGGACGAGCTGGTGGCGCACACCGCGCCCGCGGACGCCGCCATGCTCCGGCAAACCGTGGTGGTGAAGCTCAACGGCGGGCTCGGCACCAGCATGGGGCTGCAAAAGGCCAAGAGCCTGCTGGAAATCAAGCCCGGCGTGACCTTCCTGGACCTCATCGTGCGGCAGGTGCAGAGCCTGCGGCGCCAGGCCGGCTGCCACGTGAACCTGCTGCTCATGGACTCCTTCTCCACGTCGGACGACACCATGGCGCACCTCTCCCGCTACGCGGGGGACGGCTTTGCGGACCGCGCGAACGTGGAGATGCTGCAGAACCGCGTGCCCAAGCTCACGGTGGACACCCTGCAGCCCGTGGAATTCCCCGCCAACCCGGACTTGGAGTGGTGCCCGCCCGGCCACGGCGACATCTACCCCGCGCTGGTGGGCTCCGGCTGGCTGGACAAGCTGCTGGCGGCGGGCGTGAAGTTCGCCTTCGTGTCCAATTCCGACAACCTGGGGGCGCAGATGGACACGCGCTTCCTGCGCTGGTTCGCAGAGAGCGGCGCACCCTTCGTGATGGAGGTGACGCGCCGCACGGAGGCCGACAAGAAGGGCGGCCACCTGGCCACCCGCAAGGCGGACGGACAACCCATCCTGCGCGAGGTGGCGCAGTGCCCCGCCGCCGATGTTCCCGAATTCCAGAACATCGACAAGCACCGCTTCTTCAACACCAACAACCTTTGGATACGCCTGGATGCCCTCAAGGACTACCTGGACGCCCACGGCGGCGTGATGCCCCTGCCCGTCATCCGCAACGTGAAGACCGTGGACCCCCGCGATACCGCCACCCCCAAGGTCTATCAGCTGGAAACCGCCATGGGCGCGGCCATCCAATGCTTTGCCGGGGCGCGCGCCGTGTGCGTGCCGCGCTCCCGATTCTTCCCCGTGAAGACGTGTTCCGACCTGCTGCTGCTGCGTTCCGACGCGGTGGAGATCGATGCGGACGGGCGCATGGCGCTGGCGCCGGAGTGCGGCGGCGTGGCTCCCGTGGTGCTGCTGGATTCCAAGCTCTACAAGCTGGTGGATTCCCTGGACGCCCTCGGCGTGCCGTCCCTCAAGAACGTCAAGCGCCTGGTGGTCACCAAGCCCCACCGTTTCGCCGACGCCGAACCCCTGCAGGGCTGCGTGGAGATATAGAAACGAGGGATTAGGATTAGGAATTAGGATTAGGATTAGGAATTTCCGCACGCAAAGCGTGCGACTCTATTCAACATCCTAATCTTAATCCTAATCCTAATCTTAATCGCCGCCTACGGCGGCGCGAATCACGATTCCTCCGGGGGAAGCATGAAGAAGAGGCGGTCGATGCCGTGGCGGGTCACCTCGTCCCACAGCGCCTTCTCCATGGAGGAGAGGCGTGCGGAGCGCTCCTCCGGGTTCATGGCGTCCACGGCATCCGTGCCGATGCTCTCCGCGAGGCTCTGCGCGGCCATGCGGGCCACCAGCTCCTCCCAGAACGTGGCGTCGCGCGCCTCGTCCAGCACATCGGAGTAAAAGGCGCGGTCCACGTACGCGTGCTTGAAGAACCAGTAGCCGCAGTCCGGGTTCATCTCCATGTCGCGCGCAATGCCGGGAACGGCGTGCGCGGCCTTGAGGATGTCCACCAGCAGGCGGTGCCACGCGTCCACCTTGGGGTCGCGCGATTCGTTCATGGCGTGGCCGAGGATGGTGAGGGTCATGGCGCTGACCTCCGCCAGGTCGCGCAGTTCCTCCTCGCTCAGCTCGATGGTAAGCTTACCCATGGTGGTGTGTTGGTTATATGTATCCCAGCTGCATGCGGGCCTCCTCGCTCATCATGTCCTGGTTCCAGGGCGGGTCCCACACAAACTCGATGTCCACGTTCTTCACGCCGTCCAGCGCGGCGATACCCAGCTCCGCCTCCGCCATGATGTGCGGCCCCATGCCGCAGCCCGGCGCCGTGAGAGTCATCTGCACGTTCACCTGCGCGCCGCCCTCCTGCTGCGGGATGACCTCCACCCCGTACACCAACCCCAGGTTCACAATGTCCACGGGGATTTCGGGGTCGTAGATACCCTTGAGCACGTTCCACACGCGCTCCTCCAGGGTGAGGTTCCCGTCGCTGGCGGGCTTGGATTCCTCCGGCGGGATGATGCCTGCGCGGGCGGCCTCCTCGCGGGAGATGCGGACCAGACCGATATCGGTTGCGGCGGTGATGGAGTTGCCGAGGCTCTGGGTGATGTAGATGCGCGAGCCCTCCGGCAGGATAACGGCGTTACCCCCGGGAATCTGGATGGCGGCTGTCTCCGCCTCGGTGATGATTTCCTGGTTGAGCATGGTGCGGCTGGCGCGCCGGGCATTATCGCAGAATTGCCCGCGGATGCAAGGCTAATCTGGTGCAGCGCGCTTACGCACGCGCGCGTGAAGTTTTTTCGCCCTGTTAGCGATTTTTTTCGCTTTTTGCTTGACATTGCTCCCGCTGGCGGTTAAATTGCCCGCAGACGTGTCATGAACGTCCTGTAACCAAATCTTCTGTTAACAAAAGAGATACTATGAAAACGAGATTACCCAAAATGCTCCTGGCCGCGCTCCTTGCGGCTATGACCTCCGCATACGCCCTCCCGGCGTACGTGACCCTCGAAGGTGTCCACCAGCACTACCAGGGCGGCACTTCCGGCGACCCCATCGTCATCTACGATGCTGCCAACTTCGGCTCCGGCATCAGCGATAATGTCAACAGCACCGTCAGCATCGGCTACGGCGACAATGTCGGCGTTGCATACGACGCCACCTTCACGCTGAGCGGCGACGACTTCTCCACGCCCAACGCGCTCTTCATCGGCGGTCCCGGCTGGCCCCACACCCTTACCGAGGGCTACGAGCCGTCCGAAGGCACCCTCACCATCGACGATGGCGCCACGCTGACGGTTGCCTCCAACGTCCTCATGGGCACCTGCGTGGGCGCGGAATCCTATCTCTACATCCAGGGCGGCAGCGAGCTCCATGCCGTCAACATGCAGGTGTCCAACGGCGGCGGCTCGGCTGCTGTCTTCGTGGGCGACGACTACGGCAGCACCGGCTACATCCGCCTGGACGGCCACCTCGCCATCGGCCTCAACGCTCCGGACCCGAGTTCCATCGGCGGCAGAGTGACCATCTTCGATGGCAGCCGTGTTGACGTGGCGGGTTCCACATCCCTTGGCTACGCCACGGAGACCGCTCCCGGTTCCGCGGGCTGGCTGAACCTATACGGCACGTTGAACACGGCTTCCCTGGAAATAGGCATCGGCACGAAAGCGGACGGTACTACTGCCTCCCAAGGCATGGTGGGCGTGGCCGGCACGCTCAACGTCACCGGCTCCGAGCATGAAACGCTTATCGGCATCAACGGCGGATACGGAATACTCAGGATCGTTGACGGCGGCACCGCCAACCTGGGCAGTGCGGATGTGCGCGTGGGAGCCACCAGCCAATTCGGCGACACCACGCATGCCGAGCTTAATGTGCAAGGAGGCGGCACCCTCAACCACGACGGCACCATGTACGTGGGCGACAGGGGCACCGTGAGCGAGGAGACCGGCGATCCCAACTACGGCATGGGTCAGCTGTCCATCGCCGAAGGTGCCACCGCCAATCTCAACAGGGTGGAGGTCTCCACGGGTTCCAAGATTACCGTGGACGGCACGCTCACGGTGGACGAGACCCCGGATGCATACGACATCCAGGGCGTGCGCCTGTACACGGGTGCCACGCTGGCCGGTACGCCGGACAACCAGGGCGAGCAGCTCACCTTCTCCGTTGTTCCGGATGACCGCAGCGGCACGGAGGTCATCATCGACAACTTCACCCTGACGGATGGCACCACGCTCAAGGCGTGCTGCAACACCTACCTCATCGTGGGCGGCGGCTCCACCCTCACCTTCGACGACGGCACGCTGTGGCTGACGGACGGCATCGCCTACATCATCGAGAAGGCCCCGTACAACGCCGGCACCATCACCACCACCGTCAACTCAGGCACCATCAGCGTGGCGGGCAACGATGGGCTCAACTACTACCTGAACACCATGGGCAGCGAGAAGAGCGGCAGCGAGGACAAGGTGGCCCTGATCGATGTCAGTACCTTCCTTGACAATGACGGCACCGTCACTTCTGATCTCCTTGAAGACGGCACGCTGAAGCTGGACCGCTCCGGCTATGAAGTGCGCTTCTCCAATGACGGCGTGCTCACGATGAACGAGGGCGACGGCTTCCGCGGCTTCTACGTGGTGAAGACGGCGCACCCGGCAGAGGAGGCGTATCCCACGTTCGACCGCAACCAGCGCGAGGTGTACGACCTCATCAAGCAGATGGAGGAATCCGGCATGCCGATTCCCCCAGAACTGGAGGTGGTCATCAACGAGGTGCTCAACATGGACGGCAACACAGAGGCCGCGCTGATTCGCGATGCCCTGGACTTCCTGGGCGCGGTGAACTACTCCGTGATGATGCACAACCAGATTGAGGGCAACCTGAGCCACCAGCGCATGCTGCGCAACCGCAGCATGGTGGGCCGCAACCTGCGCCACGGCAAGGGCTGCACGGACCTGTACGCCGCCGGCTTCTACGACAACCAGCGCCTCAAGGGCGACCGCAGCAAGGGTGAGGGCTACCGCCGCAACGAATGGGGCGGCCTCATCGGCGGCGACACCTGCATCAACGAGAACCTGCGCCTGGGTGCGGACGTGGCCTTCGGCTGGTCCAACATCTCCCCGAGCCACAACATGAAGCTCAAGCAGCGCTCCATCTACTGGGACGTGTACGCACAGGTCCGCAAGGGCAACTGGCGCAGCCTCACCGCTGTGGGCATGGGCATCCACAACTTCAAGGCGGAGCGCGGCATCGGCTACCTCACCGCCAAGAACGACAATGTGCGCGGCCTCTCCCTCAACATCTCCGAGGAAGTCACCTACGACTGGAAGGTCAACGAGAAGACCACCATCCAGCCGTTTGCAGCTGTTGACCTGAGCTGGAACCGCATCGACGACTTCACGGACGGCGACCTGGGTGCCATGAACATGCACGTGGCCAAGCAGGACGCCTTCATCGCCGAGTTCACCGTGGGCGGCCGCTACATCCGCGACTTCGCCTGCGTGACCGACGCCCCGGACGCCACCTGGTACTTCCAGCTGGGCGTGGCCGTGACCGTCGGCGACACGGACAGCGACATGGAATGCAACTTCGTGGGCACACCCGACCAGCACTTCACCATCAATGCCGCCGAGCGCGACAACGTGGGTCTGGACCTGGGTACGGGCATCACCATCCCGATGTCCCAGCACTGGGCCATCTACGGCAATGCGGAAGTCATCTTCCGTGGCGATTCCCACCACCTGAACGCCCAGCTCGGCGCGCAGTACGCGTTCTAATAGCTGAACGGAGCATTATTTCAAGCGCCGCACTTCCCCGGAAGTGCGGCGCTTCTGCTTATGAGGGGGAACGGCGCCGGCAGGGC
>JAUNNT010000079.1 GCA_030531305.1 Akkermansia sp. | reverse complement strand
ATTTAAGATTTAGGATTTAGGATGTAGTACACGTTCAACCTGATTTGCGAGAATGGACCGTCAAGAACTCAAACAGCGTCTGATTACCTTTGCGGCGCGCGTGTTTCGGCTGCAAAGCGTGGTGAAGCGGCGCGGTGCGCCGGATTTCGCCAACCAGATGGTGCGCTCATCCTCATCCGTTGGCGCCAATTATCACGAGGCTATCCACGCCCGATCCCGCACAGAGTTTATCGCCAAAATCAAACTGGCGGAAAGCGAGGCGGAAGAGACCCACTATTGGCTTTCGCTCGTTGCATCATCCGGCATCGTCAAACCAGAATCGCTTGCAAACCTCATCGATGAAGCAAGGCAAATCGTCGCCATCCTCCACGCCACCGCAGAAACCAGCAAGAACAACCCCTCCGGCACCGGGAAAAGTATTCCCGCCCCGCCTACAAACAAATCCTAAATCTTAAATCCTAAATCCCAAATCCAAAATCATCATGAAGGACCCACGCTATACTCAACTCGCAAAGCAAATCTGCGGCTACTCCGTCAACGTGCAGCCCGGTGAACACGTGAACCTGCGCATGCAGGACATCCCGGATGCCATGGTGGTGGAGCTCATCCGCGCCGTCAGGGAGGCCGGCGGCATCCCGCATGTGGACATCACCCACGCACTCGTCAACAAGGAGCTGCAGATGGGCGCCACGGAGGAACAATACGAGCTGGAGGGCAAGTACCGCCTCCGGCGCGCGGAGGACATGCAGGTGCACATCGCCATGTATGCCGACTCCAACACGTTTGAATCCGCCGATGTGCCGGGCGAGCGCATGCAGATCATCAGCAAGCACTTCAAGGCCGCCAGCAACCTCACCTGCAACAAGCGCAAGTGGACCGTGCTGGCGTGGCCCACGCCCAGCATGGCGCAGGCCGCCGGCATGAGCACGGAGGAGTTCGAGGACTTCTACTTCCGCTGCTGCCTGGCCGACTACGCCAAGCTCAAGGTGGGCATGGAGAAGCTGAAGGCCATGATGGAGGCCACCGACAAGGTGCGCATCGTGGGCCCCGGCACGGATTTGACCTTCTCCATCAAGGGCATCAAGGCCATCCCCTGCGCGGGCGACTGCAACGTGCCGGACGGCGAGGTGTACACCGCGCCCGTGCGTGATTCCATCAACGGCACCCTCGCGTACAACGCGCCGAGCATCTACCAGGGCATACCGTTCGACGGCGTGCGCTTCCGCTTCGAGAACGGCAAGATTGTGGAGGCCCACTGCAACGGAAACGACGACGCCCTCAACAAGATACTGGACACGGACGAGGGCGCGCGCTACATCGGCGAGTTCGCGCTGGGCGTGAACCCGTTCATCCTCCAGCCCATGCGGGATATCCTGTTCGACGAAAAAATCGGCGGCTCCTTCCACTTCACCCCCGGCCAGTGCTACGACGAGGCACCCAACGGCAACGACTCCGCCATCCACTGGGACCTGGTGTGCATCCAGCGCAAGGACTACGGCGGCGGGGAGATATACTTCGATGATGTTCTTATCCGCAAGGACGGAATCTTCCTGGATCCGGGGCTGGGCATGCTGAATCCCGAAGTGTAATTAAGATTAGGATTAAGATTAAGAATTTCCTCCGCAACGTTGGCACATCCCACACTTCCTAATCCTAATCTTAATCCTAATTCCCGTTCATTCTTGCCATGTCTTCCTCCCCTCAAAAAAGCCTTTTCCGCCGCCGCTGGTTTTGGATCATCGCGGCACTTGCGGTTGTCTACTTCGGCACCAAGTGGTTCGGCATGTGGGGCGCTTCACAGCTGGAGTGCAACACCACCGAGCTGCCCGCGGAAACCCTGCCCGGCGCCGGGCCGCTGCGCATCGCCTTCATCAGCGATTTGCACAACAGCAAGGATATGCTGGAAAAGGCGGTGGACATGATCGAGGCCGCCAAACCCGACCTCATCGTCTACGGCGGCGACTTCATCGCCTTGGAGGAGCGCACCAAGCGCACCCGCAAGTACATTGACGAGCTGCGGCGGCTGAAAGCCATCGCCCCCACCTACGCCAACCTCGGCAACATGGACTACGAGCGCCTGGAACCCGTGGCGCGCATCCTCGAGACCGCAGGCGTGCCCATCCTCCGCAACCGGGCCGTGGACTGGACCGCACCCAACGGCAGCACCATCCGCATCATCGGCCTGGGCGATTGGAACGAGGGCGACGAGAACCCGGACACCTGCATGAAGCCCGACGGCCAGGAGGAGCACCCCGTGCTCCTGCTCTCGCACGACCCCGAGAGCCGCGCGCTGCTGGATGCCTACGACTGGGACCTGATGCTCAGCGGCCACGTGCACGGCGGGCAGATCGGCATTCCGTTCACCCGCCACTTCATCTCGTTCCGCTCGGACATGGTGTCCGGCCTCTACCCGTACGGCGAGCACCGCCACGTCTTCGTCACCCGCGGCGTCGGCTCCACCTGGGGCATCCGCTTCTTCTGCCCACCGGAGGTCAGCATCATCGACATCAAGTAGCCTCCGGCACGGCCATTCCTGAAGTACAATGCGACAAGAAAATCAAACAGTCTGTTCTATAAATAATTTGACTTGCGCAGCAGCAAAAAAATACTGTCAATATGCAGCGCTCATCATTTTCATCCTGTGCATTTTATATCCGGCATTCTCCATCTCCTATCATGCGCTTTCCGATAGTGAAAATATCACAGAACGCCTTCCGTATGCCGTTGGCGCAATCGTTCTGGCTCTAGGGGGAGGATTGCTGTACGCGCATTATGCGCGGCCAGACACGTGGCACAGTTATCCGTTCGCCTTGTGGTGCGGGTTAGGGCTTGGCCTCCTTAGCAATCTATTGATGCCATGCCAGGAGCACAACACTCAAGGGTTCATACTTGCAAGCGTCATTATTGCCTCTGCAACCGTCTTCATTGTATGCACAATGCGTGCGTGGTCGTTATGTTTCATTGTTCCTTTTCTCGTTCTCTTATCAATTCTCGCATATTTGCGTATTGGATTGGACGTGACGGATTATTCAGACATCATTGGAGAAATTATCGGCTTTTCCCCTCAAGATGCCATGCAGTTTATCACCTTCTCCAATGTTATGTATGTCATTTTGGTTATGCTGATCATAACGGGGATGGCATATATCTTGATCAAGGCGATCAACTCAAACCAACGCGCGTTGCTTGCATTATGTAGTGCAATGATCTTCACATCATCGATGCTTGTGGCAAAAGTGTCAGATTACCAACTGCTTTCAAAAGAACCCCAACGCAGCATAGGCATCATCGGCGCAGCATACCGGGTAGTAAACGATTATAAACTTTTCCAATTGAAGCATTCGCGCCTGTATTCCCTCGTGGAGAATCTCCCGTCGCCGGCAAACAAACCTTCAACCATCTCCACGCTTAAAGGGAGCGAAGGAGTTGTGGTCATTTTGCATGTAGGAGAAAGTGTTCGTGCCGACCATCTAATCATGAACGGTTACAACAGGAACACGACACCCTGGCTAAGCGGCTGCAAAGATCTGATCAATTTCAAAAACTGCACGGCGGCATCGGATTCAACGACTGCATCGGCACTGGCGATACTCACCAATGCACGGGGCAACGTCAAGCGCGAAATTTCGCCGGAGCTCAAGCCAACCACAAGTTGCATCATGGATTTGTTTGCAGCCAACCATTTTGAATGCTATGGATTTTTCAATAGTACGGCGAAAGGCTCAAAGGAGATGTGGGATGCGGAGTTCGAGGTGGTGCAAGACGTGTTTACCGCACGCGCCAAGAAAGTGTACGATTTGGAAGATGCGGACAACTTCGACCCCATGGCCCAGCTTCCCCAAATTGCGGAGGCATTGTCGGACGGAACGGGGAACAAGTTTTTCCTTGTGAACAACATGGGAAGCCATTTGCCGTTCAACCACTATGATGCAGCGCACGCCCATTTCCAGCCGGCTGACGGCACTTTGATGTTCAAATCACCTCAAAACAACCCGGGGTATGCGGAATAGATTGTCAACGCCTACGACAACACCATAGCGTACACGGACAGCTACATTGAACAGCTGATAGGTATGCTGAAGGGGAAGAGCTACATCTACATCTACGTGAGCGACCACGGGGAACCCCTGGGAGACGGCCAGAAATGGAACCGCGCGGAACTCGCGCCGGTATTCCATCAATGCCAATGGTCCAAGGTTGGCTTTTTCATATTGTGCTCTCCCGAACTGGAAGCCCTGCACCCCCACATAGCCGAAGCTGTTTCCCATTTGAGGAAGAACAAGGACATGCCCGTGGCGCATGAAAACATATTCCACACGCTCCTGGGATTGTTCGGCATCCAGACACCGTATTACGATGCATCGTTGGATTTGAGCTCCCCGGCACCACGCCCCTACCAGGGCCCGAGCTGCGACCGCAACGGAGAAAGTCTGGACAACCTCAAGTGGGAGTAGTCACCACGTGATTGCCTTGGAGCGTTGCGCTGCGCCCTTCATCCAAATTTCTCGATGCGATTTTGCCCCGGTCCCCTGTTGAGGGGGCCGGGGCTTTATCATCACATCACCTCGAAAAAACCTGCACTCGGCAGGATGAAGTTGGATTAGAGGCTGCGGCCGAAGGCCAGGCGGTCGTATTGCTCGTTGGCGTAACGGTGGCGCGGGTGGTTGGCGTGCATGTAGGCCTCGTGGAGGGGGTGGGTGGGATCGCTGGCGATGCGCTGGGCCTCCTGCTTGTCGTCCGCGGGCACGCCTTGGCGGATGGGTGCCTCCCTGCCCTGCTCCGCCATGGCGAAGACGAGGCGTGCGAAGTCCGCGTTGGCGCGCAGGGCGGGGTTCTCCACCAGGGACTGCACGTCGATTCCTGTCTGGTCGCCGACGTGTTTGAGGAAGGAGGCGACGGTCTGCATGTTGTGGTCGAACTCGTTGCCCCACTCGTTCTGGAGGTCGGCCTCTGCGGCGTCGATGGCGTCCTGCTCGCGCTTGCGGCAATCCATGAGGAAGTTGCGGCCCTCGCGGGAGTAGCTGTCCACCAGTGCCTGCATGGCCTTGGGCGGCACGCCGTAGTCGAACGCGACGCGGGAGAGGCTCTGCGCGAGGTGTTCGTCCCAGATTTCATCGGGCGTGTCGTCCGGGCGCGCGATGGTGAAATCATCGGGGTTTTCCGGGAGACCGACGGTGATGCGGAAGGCCTGCATGCGCGGGTCGTCCTGTGCGTCGGGATAGCCCTTGAGCTTCTCCAGGTGGGCGTAGCTCTTGGCGAGGGCCTCCGGGCGCTTGAACTTGGCGAGCGTTGCGGCGTAGGGCTGCAGGTCGTCGAACCTGGCGTACCAATCCGGGGCGAAGGCTCCGTCCTGGCCCAGGAGGGAGGGCACGGTGACGGCGGGTTCGGGTGCGGTGGTTTCGGGAGCGGCATCGGTGGCCGCGTTGTCGTTTTCTTTATTCGTGTTCATGATCATGTTCATTTTGGGATTCGCTTGCCTCGCGGCGGGCCTGTTCCATCAGGTGCCGGATGACAAGGAAGACTTCTCTGTGGGCATCGCGCCGCATGGCGTCGAGCGGGTCGTACGCGCCGGCCTTGCCCTGGAAGACGGGCAGGTCTGTTTCGAAGCGCTCCTCGAGGACATCGAGGGCCTGCTCGCCGAGGGGCGTGCCGAATACGGCGAGGATGAGGCGGCGGTTGGCGCGCGCCTGTTCCGCGGCGTGGTTGCGTGGGTAAATCATGGCTGGGATGGGGGTTGGGGTTGAGTGGCCTGCTCCTGCGCGAAGGCGAGGGCGGCGGCATCGGCCTCCCTCTTGCGGCGCAGGCGTTTCACGGAGCTTTCCGAGCGGAGGATGCCCTCCGGCACGCCGTCCAGGCGCGCGCTCAGGCGGAACGTGCGGTCCAGGTCCACGTGGTCGGCCACGGCGGGGTCGAGCGCGGCGAGGGACTGGAGGCGCTGGAGGGCGCGCTCCACGCCCTCCGACTGGATGCGGCGCATGACCATGGCGATCCTGCCCTGGTAGACCACGCGCGGCTCGGGCACCTCGGCCTCGCCGCGGGCGTTGGCGCGCAGCACCGTGCTCGGAGGCTGAGGGAAGCGCCCCATGCGGAACAGCAGCGCGAACACGCGCTCCATCAGCGGGCGGAAATCGCTTGTGAACAGCGTGAACGACGGCGAGAAGAGCATCACGCGCTCGTTCTCCCGCGCATAGACCTCCGCGGCGCTCATCTGCTGGCGGCGCTCGCTCCAGAGCTCCAGCATGGGCACGAAGAACGCGCGGTTGATGGCGTCCTGCTTCTGGCGGAGGCGGTCCATGCCGATGTCGTACCGGCCGGAGGTGGCCCACTCTCGCGGGAAGCCGAGGCTGGCGCTCTCCGGGTTGATGAGGGTGCGGCCGCCTGCGCGGAGGTCCACCTCGCCGCTCTGGTTGGCGAGCTCCAGGATGCGCGGGAAGGCGGCCACCTCTCCCAGCATGTCCAGGATGCGGTTGAGGAACTGCGCCTGGCGGATGTCCGGGTACACGAGGCGGGCGGGCGCCAGGCCGTACGGACCCTCGCCCCAGCGCAGGAAGCGCGTGACCATGTACGGCATCTCGCGGTAGCCGCTTTCCTCGGTCACGCAGTTGTCGTCCAGGCTGTAGTACAGGCTCTCGAAGGGCATGTTGCGTGCGTCGTCGCGCTTGCGGTTGCGGGTGTGGCGCGGGCGCACCACGTGGAGGAAGCGGAGGCGGCCGGTGTGGGGCTCGGCGCCGCTTTCCAGCATGGCGCGGGCGTGCGGGCCGAGGGCCTTGCGGCCGAACTGCGCTTCCGCCTGGTGCGGGGTGAGGGTGAACTCGCGCATGAAGGTGTCCAGCGTGCCCTCGTCGTCCTCCGCGCACACGAACTGTCCGCAGGGGATGTGGCGGAACAGCAGGTTGCCGCCGCGCGTGTTGCCGCAGAACAGGCTGCCCGTGCCCAGCCCCACGCGGTCCAGGAAGCACTCGTGCAGCTCCGTGTAGAAGTTGCTGCGGGCCAGCTCCGCGTTGGCAATCTCGGAGCACTTGTTGTACCAGGATTCCGCCTCGTCGCCCGCGTCGGGGTCGGTGCAGCTCCACTTGAACCACATTTCGTGCCCGGGTGTGATGTAGCTCATGTGGCCGCTGGCGAGCTTCTGGCAGGCCTCCACGGCGGTGGTGTCGCCCAGCCCGCGCAGGCTGGCGGCGTCCGCCACGGGCGAGTCGTCGTCCTGCCGCGCGGGCAGCACGTAGCGGCGCAGGGAGTCCCACCAGCCCTCCCACGGTGCGCGGGCGGCCTTGAGGCTGTTGTAGGTGTTGAGCAGGGAGTCCATCAGCCGAGGGTGGTGTTGCCGCTGTCGGCGGCGGTGGAGTTGGGGGCGGCGGCGGGCCTGCGGCTCAGCAGGGTGGAGAGCAGGCCGCGGCGGCGGGCGGCGGTCTGGTTGTAGGCGGCCTTGGTCGCGGCGGGTTCGTTGTCGGCGACGACGGGGATGGGTGTGGCGGGGGCGGCTTTGGGTTTGGTAAATCCCATGGTGGTGATTCCTTTCTATCTATGCTTGGTGTTGAATAAATGCGCGCCACGGATGAATGTGCGGCGCGTGGTTGCGGAGGCCGCGCCGGAAGCACAGCCGGGGCAGCGGCGCCAGCCCGGAAGCCAGCTCGCGCGCCAGCGCCAGGTCCCCCGCCAGCAGATGCACATACCAGGCATCCGCCCCTGCGGGGTCCACCGGCAGCTCCTCCCATTCCCCGGCTTGCGCCGAGTTCACGGGCAGGAGCAGCGCCACCAGCTGCGGCGTCCATACCACCACGGCGCGCGGGTTGCCGCGGAGGGCGTCCCAATCGCGCTGCAGGCTGCGGCCGGAATCGGCGTAGTAGCGGCGGGCGGTGGTGCGGGCATCGTTGTCCATGCCGCACACCATACACATGAAACAGCAGATTTCCAACCAAGCGGGAAAACCCGCATGGGGGTGCCGCCCGCGGCAGCCACGCGGCGGTTTGCCCCCGCCCATTGCGCGCGGCGCGCAGCCGTGGAATGATGGCGGGACTATGAGCGACATAGACGAGAACGAGAACACGCCCGCGCCGGTTCCCACCGCCGTGGACATCTGCAACCTGGCCCTCAGCAAGCTGGGGGAATCCCCCATTGACGGAATCGACCCCAACGGCACCCTGCCCCAGCGCATGTGCTACCTCCACTACCACCCCGTCCGAAGGGAGGTCCTCTGCGTCAACCGGTGGACCTTCGCCGTGAAGCGCGCCACCCTCTACAGCAGCGAGACCGTGGACGAGAACATGCACGCCGTGCCGCACACGCTGCCCACGGACTGCCTGCGCGTGCTGGAGGTGGGCACGCCGGGGTGGACGCTGCGCGGGCGGTGCATCTTCTGCCCGGCGGAGGAAATCACGCTGCGCTACATAGCGGACGTGGAGGACCCGGAGCTGTTCGACCCGCTGTTCATCGACGCGTTCACGTGCCTGCTGGCGTGCAAGATGTGCATCCCGCTCATCAACAGCACCACCGTGCGGCAGAGCCTGCTGGAGGAGTACCAGAGAATCGCCCTGCCCCAGGCCAGCCACTTCAACGCCGTGCAGGAGCACTCCAACGACGAGGACCACCCGCTGCTGCGCCTCTGGAAGCAGAGCCTGGGCCGCAACCATTGAGCAAGCACCCACACGCCCATGAAAGCAATCGACTTTGCATGCAGGCTGCTGGCACGGCTGGCGGGGGACGAGATGCCGGACGCCAGCCGGCGCGTGCTGCTGGCGGTGGCGGCGGGGCTGCCGGAGGCGCCGGACATCGCGCGCCTCACGGGGCTGGCACCCACCGCCTGCGCCCAAACCCTGGCCAAGCTGCGCAAGCAGGGATTCCTGCTCTGCAACGACCCTATCCACGGCGGCCACATCCTCACCCCCACCGGCAAGGCCAAGGTGGCGGGGTTCTTCGACTTCATGCACCCCGGCCATGCGTAAGGAACGTCACCTCACCATCGACGAGAAGCGCGACTGGCTCGCCTCCATCTTCCGCGACGACGAGGGCATCTACAGCCAGGCGGACAAGTTCAAGGCCATGGTGGAGGACACCCGCCTGGCGGAGCTGGAGGCCGAGCTGCGGAAGGAAGCCGCCCCGCCGCCAAGCCACGCCATCCCGCCGGACATCCTGTCGCACCTGCCACCGCCATTGGCCCGATAGGCCGTGGGATTTACAATTGACAATTTACGATTTAC
>JAUNNT010000021.1:1953-35678 GCA_030531305.1 Akkermansia sp. | reverse complement strand
TCCTAATCCTAAACTTAATCCTAATCTTGCCATTAGGTGTACTTGAGCACCTCCTCGATGGTGGTGTTGCCCTCGAAGATGTTCTGGATGCCGTCCTCGCGCAGGGTGCGCATGCCCAGCTCGATGGCCTTCTGCTTGAGCACCAGGGACGGCACGTTCTCCGTGATGAGCTCCTTGATGGGGTCGGACACGTTGAGCAGCTCGTGGATACCCTTTCGGCCCTTGTACCCGGTACCGGCGCACTTCTCGCAGCGCGCGCCCGTGTAGAACTTCTGCTGGCCGATGAGGCTCGGGCTGATGCCCAGCTGCATCAGCAGCGCGTTGCTCGGCTGGTACGCCGTCTTGCAGTACGGGCAGATGGTGCGAACCAGGCGCTGCCCCAGCACGCCCAGCAGCGTGGCCGCCAGCAGGAACGACTGCACCCCCATGTCGATGAAGCGCGTCACCGCGCCCGCGGCGTCGTTCGTGTGCAGGGTCGAGAGCACCAAGTGGCCCGTCAGTGCCGCCTGGATGGCAATCTGCGCCGTGTCCGTGTCACGGATTTCGCCCACCAGGATGCGGTCCGGGTCTTGTCGCAGGAAGGCTCGCAGCACGCGGGGGAAGGTGACGCCGATCTGCTCGTTGATGGGCACCTGGACGATGCCGTCGATGTCGTATTCCACGGGGTCCTCCGCGGTGAGGAGCTTGGAATCGATGGTGTTGACCTCTCGGAGCGCGGCGTAGAGGGTGGTGGTCTTACCGGAACCGGTGGGGCCTGTGACCACGAAGATGCCGTTGGGCTTGGCCACGGTGTCCAGGATGTACTCGTGGATGTGCGGCGCGAGGTTGAGCTTGTTGAGGTCCAGGACGATGTTGTTGCGGTCCAGCACGCGGAGCACCACGGATTCGCCGTACTGTGTGGGCAGGGAGTTCACACGCATATCCACGCGGTTCTCGCCCACCTTCATGACGATGCGGCCATCCTGCGGCACGCGGCGTTCCGCGATGTTCATGCCGGCCATGACCTTCACGCGGGAAATCACGGGGTTGGCCAGGTGGATGGGCGGCGGCGCCATCTCGTACAGCGCGCCGTCCACTCGGTAGCGGATCTTGAATTCTTTTTCAAACGGCTCCAGGTGGATATCCGAAGCCTTCTCCTTGATGGCCTGCGTGATCACCAGGTTCACGAACTTGATGACCGGCGCCGCGTTCACCTCGTCCGCGCCGTCCTTGCTGGTCACGTCCATGCTGCCCAGCTCCTCCAGCAGGTCCGTCATCACCACATCGGAGCCGCCGTAGCAGTCCGCGATGCGCGCGCGCACCTCGTAGTCCGGCGCCACGTGCATGTACACGTCCTTGCCGGTGGCGATGCGCAGGTCGTCGATGGTCTGCGGGTTCAGCGGGTCCTCCAGGCACACGTACAGGCCCTCGCCGTCGCGGTACTCGATGGGCAGCGCGCCGTGCAGGCGGGCCTGGTGGGCGGGCAGCATGGCCAGCACATCCGGCGGCGGGGTGAAGTTGGCCAGGGAGATGTACTGCGCGCCGACCTCGTTGGCGATGATGCTCCAGAAGTCCTCCGGGGCGCCGATGATGCCGAAATCGATGAGTGTTTCCCACAGCTCCTTGCCGTTGGTGGACTGCTCCTCTGCCACCTCCTTGGCAACAGACTTGTCCAGCATGCCGTTGTTGACGAAAACGTCCAGTGTCGCTTCAATATTCATGATGGGGAAGGGGGGGTGAGTGGTTTTAGCTGGCGTCGCCCGTGGTCACGCGGATAACCTCGTCCGGCGAGACAAGCCCGGCGAGCACCTTGCGGATGCCGTCCTCTCGCAGGGTGCGCATGCCCAGCTCTCGGGCGCGCTTGCGCAGCTGCGCGGAGGTGATGTTGGAGTTGATGAGCCCGCGCACATCGTCCGTCACCTGGAAAATCTCGAAGATGCCCATACGGCCCTTCATGCCCTTGCCGCGGCAGCGCTCGCAGCCGCCGGGGCGCGGCAGCTTGATGCCGTGCGTGATGTCGATGCCCAGCACGCGCGATTCCTTCTCCGTGAGCTGGCCGTCCACCTTGCAGTCGCACAGGCGGCGGCACAGGCGCTGCGCCATGATGGCGCGCACGGCGGACGCAATCAGGAAGCGGTCCACGCCCATGTCCGCGAGTCGCGCCACGGAGGACGGGGCGTCGTTGGTGTGCAGGGTGGAGAGCACCAGGTGGCCCGTCATGGCGGCCTGGATGGCGATGCCGGCGGTCTCGCCGTCGCGAATCTCACCCACCATGATGATGTTGGGGGCCTGGCGCAGCATGGCTCGCAGGGCGGCGGCGAAGGTCATGCCGATTTCCGTGCGGATCATGACCTGGTTGATGCCGCTCATCTCGTATTCCACGGGGTCTTCTGCGGTGATGATCTTCTTGTCCGGGCGGTTCAGGCGGTTCAGGCACGCGTACAGCGTCGTGGTCTTACCGGAACCGGTGGGGCCCGTCACCAGGATCACGCCGTCGGGCAGGCCCACCAGGCGGTCGAACACCGCCTCGTCGTCGGAAAGGAAGCCGAGCTGCTGCAGGCCGAGCGAGAGGGCGGACTTGTCCAAGATACGCATGACCACGGACTCGCCGTGGTTGGAGGGCACGGTGCTGACACGCAGGTCGATGTGCGTGCCGTCCCGCAGGTCCAGCTCGATGCGGCCGTCCTGGGGCACGCGCTTCTCCGCGATGCTCATGGTGGAGCTCATCACCTTGAGGCGCGCCACGATGGGCGCCAGCAGCTTCTTGGGATGGTTGATGATTTCGATGAGGCGGCCGTCCACGCGGTAGCGCACGCGCACGCGGTCAAGCATCGGCTCGATGTGGATATCGGACGCGCGCATGGTGTGGGCCTCGTTGAACATGTTGTCCACCAGCTCGATGATGGGCGCGTCGCCGTCGCCTTTCTTGAACTCCACCTTCTCGGGGTAGTACTTCTTCAGCGCGTCGTCCATCTTCTTGGGCGACGTCACGAAGTAGCTCAGGTCGCGCTGCAGGAACTGCTGCATGCTGTCCATCCCCTCCATGTTGAACGGGTCGTCGATGGCCACCTGCAGCGAGAATCCGTCGTCGCCCAGCGGTATCATGCGCAGCCTGCGGGCCAGCTCGGCGTCCACCTGGGCAATCATGCCGGGGTCCACCTCGAAGGCGGCCAGGTCCACGTATTCCAGGCCGGTGTTGGCGGCGGCCACCTGTGCCACGTAATCGGAGGTGAGGTGGTTGTTGTTGATGAGGGATTCCACCACGCTGTCGCCCGGCAGCATCTGCTCGCGCGTGGCGTCTATGGTTTCCTGGGCTATGGCACCCGCCTCCACCAGGAGTTGAAGCAAGAAATTCTCGTTTGTGTACACGGCTCGTTCTCGTATGTTGGTTGAATGCGGCTGCCCGCCGCCCTATGTTGCAACATTCTACACCACCAGCCCCGTCGCGTCAATCTTCCTTTCCCGGGTTTGCCTAAAAAATCGCGCAAAAAAGGCACCGCAGCCCAAAGCGGGTGCGGTGCCTGGATATGAAAAATATGTATCTGCCGTGCTTACGCCGCGGGAGCGGCTTCCGGGGCCGGGGTGGCCTCAGGCGCGGGAGCGGGGGCGGCATCGGGGCCGGGCGCGCCCAGCAGCGGCATCAGGGCGTCCATGAGGTCCTGGGAGCCGTAGCACTGGTTGCCCAGCAGGGGGATGAAGATGCCACCCATGCTGCCGATGATGCCCTGGAGCTCCGGCTCGAACTCGGCCTGGAGCTTCTGCTGGACGGCGGCGGGAGCCGTGGACAGCTCTTCGGCCTGGGCCTGCAGCTTCTCCATGTTGGCCAGGATTTCCTTGACCTTGGGAGCGGCGTTGTCGGCGGTCTCCTTGCTGTTGACACCCTGGAGGGTCTCCAGGAGCTGCTTCATGCAGTTGATGGTCTCGCGGAGGGGAGCCTGGTACTTGGCGTAATCGGCCTGGTCCACGGCGGGAGCCTGGGCTTCCGGGGCGGGGGCGGGGGCCACGGGCGCGGCGGGAGCCGCCTCCTGGGCCATCAGCGGACTGGCCATGGCGGCCAATGCAATGATTGTTGTTTTCATAACGAACAGGCCCGCAACATACACCAGCACCGCCCCTTTGTCAAGCTCCATGACAACAAATTTGCAGGAAGCGGCGCGCCGCGCGTTATTTGCGGCGCAGGGAGGTGGTGGCGTAGGCGAGCAGGAAGATGCAGCCCAGCACCATGATGATGGTGGCGCCCAGGTGCCAGCCCAGCGGGTAGGACAGGAAGAACGCCAGCACAGAACCCAGCCCGCCGATGAGCCCGCCGCCCCAGAACATCAGCTCTGTGCGGTTGGTCAGCAGCTTCATCGTGGCTGCCGGAGCCACCAGCAGACCCAGCGTCAGGAACGCCCCCACCGCCTGCAGCGACGACACCAGCACCAGGATGATGAGCGCGAAGATGCCGTAGTTGTAGGCTCGCGCGGGAAGCCCCATGGTGGCCGCCGCGCGCGGGTCGAACAGGAACACCACCAGCGGGCGGAACAGCGCCGTGATGCCCAGCATGGCCACCGCTCCCGTGGCGTAGGCCACCCACAGGTCGGTGTCGGTCATGCTCATGATGTTGCCGAAAAGCCAGTCGTCCACCTTCTGCTGCAATCCCAATTGGATGAGGATGACGTATCCTGCGGCGAAGGCGGCGGTGTGGAGGACGGAGAGTGCGGTGTCATGCTCCACGCGGGCGGTGCGGGAGACGAAGAGGGAGCCCAGCCCCACCAGCAGCGCGGCCAGCACCGCGCCCAGCAGGATGCTCACCTGCAGCAGCCCGAACAGCAGGATGGCCAGCGCAATCCCCGGCAGCAGCGCGCAGGACAGCGTGCCGATTTGCAGCGCGGAGCGCCGCAGCACCACCAGCGCGCTCACAAACCCGTTGGTGAAGCCGATGAACGCGCAGGCCCACAGGCTGCGTTGCGCCAGCGGTTCGCCCAGGAATTGGATAAAGTCGTTCATGCGCGTTCGGATGCGGGGAATACTTGTTGCAGGTTCTGCGGGGTGAGCACCTCCGCGGTGGCACCGTACGCCAGCGCGCGCTTCCGCAGCAGCAGCGCGCGGTCGAACACCTGCGCCGCCGTTGCCAAGTCATGGTGCGATGCCACCACCAGCCGCCCCTCCCGCGCCAGCGAGCGCAGCAGCGCACCCAGCGATTCCGCGCCTGGCACGTCCAGCCCGCTGAACGGTTCGTCCAGCAGCAGGATGTGGGCCTCTTGCGCCAATGCGCGCGCCAGGAAGGCGCGCTGCTGCTGGCCGCCGGAGAGTTCGCCAATCTGGCGGTGCTGGAGGTGGGCCATCTCCAGGGCGTCCAGCGCCTTGTCCACGATGTCGCGGTCGTGCGCGCCCATGGGCCTCCACGGGCCGAGGGCGGGGTAGCGGCCCATCTCCACCAGGCGGCGCACCGTGATGGGGAAGTTCCAGTCCACCTCCGACCTCTGCGGCAGGAACGCGATTTCCCGCCGCACATCGTGCAGGGGCGCGCCGTTCCACAGGATGCGCCCGCCCAGGATGGGGCGCAGGCCCGCCAGCGCGTGCAGCAGGGTGGATTTGCCGGCGCCGTTGGGGCCGATGAGCGCGAGCGCGTGCCCGCAGGTGATGGAGAGGGTGATGCCCTCGATGGCCCTTTCCCCGCCGTAGCCCGCCGACACGTCTTCCAGGCGCAGCTCGTGCCCGCCCTCGTGGTGGTGACCGCCGCCCCAGCAGATGTGGTCGTGGCCGCAGTGTCCGTGCGCGTCTACCATGGCAAGGTGAACAGGGTGTGCAGCGAGGTGGCGGCGGGGTCGCTCCACTGCGTGTCGGTGGCGGATTCCCCGCCGTGGGTGAGGGTGATGTTGACGGCGTGCTGGGCGGCGTCGGGCCATTCCGCCTGCAGCTCCAGCTCCGCGGTGTGCGGCGGCAGGGCGATTTCCGTGACCCACGGCGATTCCGTCCCCGCGGGCAGGGATGCCAGTTCATGCCCCAGGTGCATCAGGCGCAGCGCCGTGGGCGCGCCGTCGAACCGCACCTCCGCCAGCATGCAGCACGTCTCCTGCGGAACCACGGCGGTGGACGTCTCCTGCGGCGCGGCGGCGCGCTTGCCCGTGAGCGCCACCAGCGGCACTCCGGCAAGCAGGACTCCCAGCAGGGTCAGCGAGAATGTGAGGCGGGGCGACATGCGGTTACTGCTTTGCTTGGGGGGCCAGACCCTCCGTGATGTTCTGCACGTTGGCGCGGAAGATGGCTGCGTAGCCTTTCAGGTCCGGGCAGATGCCGTCCAGCACCAGCGGGCGTATCTCCGCGCCGATTTGCGCGGCCAGCCCCTCCAGCGGGCGCGGGCTCTCCGTCCACTCGCGGAAGATGCAGCGCACCTTGCTCCCGCGCAGCTGCGCGAGCATGCCCGCCATGCTGGCGGGGTCGCCCTGCGCCTCCTTGGCTATGCCGTACACCGGGATGGCCTTGAAGCCGTACTGCGCGCAGAAGTGGCACATGGCGGCGTGCTCCGTCACCAGCACGCGGGATTCCGCGGGGATGCGGCTGAACGTCAGGCGCGCCTCGCGGTCCAGCTTGTCCATCGTTGCCGCATAGATGCGGTAGCGCCCGCGGTAGGCGGCGGCGTGCGCGGGGTCCACCTTCTGCAACTCAAGCATCAGGGTGGCCGCGGCGCGCTGCATGTTGGCGGGGGAGTTCCACCAGTGGGGGTCGCACCCCCTGCCGTCGGGCAGCTGCACATCCGGCACGTCCGCGCCCAGCTCCACCACGCGGCAGGTTGCGCGCAGGCCGTCCAGATAGGGTTCCACGCCCTTGCCGCAGGCCATCACAAAGCTCGCGCCGGATGCCGCGGCCACAGCCGCCGGCTGCGGGGAGAACTCGTGCAGCTCCACGTTCTCCGGGAACAGGTCCACCACTTCCACGCTCTCGCCGCCCACGACACGCGCCATTTCGGACAGCAGCGGGTGCAGGCTCGCCACTTTCACCTGCGCCTGCGCGCACAGCGCACATGCCAGCAGGAGGATCACGGCCAGGTATTTCTTCATGCCCCTATTCTACAGAAGGTGTCAAGTTGGCTCAATCCTCCGTTTTGTCGTGCACGAAGAGCATCAGGATGCGGAAGACCGCCAGCGCGGGCAGCTCCGCCCACAGGTAGTACCACGGCGCGGGGCCCAGGTAGTCCAGGATGGTGCCGGGCAGGGGGGCGCCCTGCGTGTAGCCGTAGTTGGTGCCCAGCCAGATGTTCACCGGGATGATGAGCACCACGTACAGGTTCATCAGTGCGAGGCTCCGTAGGTCGTCGTACCCCCTCGCACGCCAGCCGATGAGTACGGGGACGGCCAGCGCCACCACCATGAGCAGGCCGTGGGAGAGGAAGAAGATGAAGAAGGGCAGGCTGGGGTAGCCGTCCGCCATGGCGGGGGTGATGAGCGCCTGGATGCTGGCGGTCAGCACGGCGAAGTACACCAGCGCGCACGCCCAGCGCTTGCGCCACCACAGGGCGATGAACGCCACGATGCTCATGAACGAGCAGAAGTGCAGCGGCATGTTGTAGCGCCATTCCCCGTAGGCGTCGGAGAACGCGCGCCAGCAGAACTCGCTGATGAACTGGAGGGCGATGACCACTGCGATGACGCGGCAGATGCGGAACCGCTGCGCCTGCGGCTTCCGGGCGCCCCACCACAGCACGGCGGCTGCCGCCAGCACGGTGAGCACCAGCGCCACGATGTGCGGGCTGGACCAGCGGATGAACGGATGCGTGAGCTCGGCTAGCATGGCGGTGTGTGGTCTATGCGGGTTCTTGCGTGGCGGCGCGGCGTTTCCAGATGGCGGCCAGGCGCGCGCACACCATGAGCTGCACCTGGTGGAATATCATCAGCGGCAGCAGAAGGTTGTTGTCGAACTGCCCGAAGATGGCCAGCATGATGGGCGCACCCACCGCCAGGCTCTTCTTGGAGCCGCAGAAGATGATGGCCACGCGGTCAGCGTGGTTGAAGCGCAGCGCGCGGCACAGCCCGTACAGGATGAGCTGCACCAGCCCCAGGATGATGCAGCTGGCGGCCACCAGCCCCAGCAGGTGGTACATGCCGAGCTGCTGCCAGTAGCCGTTGGCCGTGGCGCTGGAGAACGCCGTGTACACCACCAGCCAGATGGTCGCCTGGTCGTTCAGCTTGATGAGCGGCGCGTGCCTGCCCACCCACGCGCGCAGCAGCGGCTGCGCCAGCTGGCCGCACGCGAACGGCAGCAGCACCTGCCCGCAGATGTTCAGCACGGTGTCCATGCCGATGGCCGCGCCGCCCCCCACCGCCGCGGTGGAGAAGAGGATGCCCGCCAGCAGCGGCGTGGCGAACACGCCCAGCAGGCTGGACACGGACGCGGAGCACACCGCCGCGGGCACGTTGCCGCCCGCCACGGATGTGAACGCTATGCTGCTCTGCACCGTGGACGGCAGGCACGCCACGTACAGCAGGCCCGCAAACAGCGCGGACCCCACCAGCGGCTCCAGCACAGGCCGCAGCAGCGGCACCAGCAGGGGGAACAGGATGAACGTGGCGAACACCACCAGCCCCTGCAGCCGCCAATGCAGCAGGCCCTCCCATACGGACGAGCGCGACAGCTTCACCCCGTACAGGAAGAACAGCAGCACCACCGCCGCCTTCGTCAGCCCGGAGAACACCTCCGCGCCCGCGCCGCTGCACGGCAGCAGCAGGCCCAGCAGCACCGCCAGGACAATGCCCGTGGTGAAGCGGTCCAGCCTGCTCAGAAAGCCCGGCATGGCGGCCTCCTACGCTAATTTCACTTGCGCTCGGGGAATTCGTAGCCCACGCGCCCGATGTTGGTGTCCAGCACCAGGTAGGCCTCGAATTTGCGCCCGGTCTTGCGGCTTACGAAATCCTTGATGAGCTCGGTTTTGCCCTTGGCCAGCAGCTGGGTCACCATCTCCTGCGTGATGGGCACGCTGCACATCTCGCGGCGGATGGCGAGCGGCTTGCGGGACTTGCCGAAGGTCAGTCCGTCCACCACCCACTCGTCCTCGGTCTGCAGCAGGGCGTGCTCGCCCTTGCCCTTGACGGCGACGGTGGCCACGCTCTCGCCGCTGGCCTTGGCGGCGGATGCGGAGCGGCGCGCGGGGGCGTCGCCGTCCTCCTTCTTGGCACCCTCCTTCTTGGAGCGGCGGGTGGCCTTGGGCTTTTCCTCGCGGGGCGGGAACTCCCAGCCCACGTTGCCCTTCTTGACATCCAGCACCAGGTAGGAATCAAAGCTGCGGCGCGTGCGTTGGGAGACAAAGCCCTCGATGAGCTCGCTCTTGCCGTCGGCCAGCACCTTCATCACGATTTCCCTGGTGATCTGCTTGCCCAGGATGGTCTTGGCCATGGAGAAGCCCTTGGCGTCGGTCCCGGTCTTGAAGTCCGGCACCGTCCAGAATTTCTCGGTCTCCATCAGCTCCAATTTGCCCTGGTCCTTCACGGCCACCTTGCCGCAGGATGTCGCGTCGGTCTGCTCCTCCTTCTTCTCCTCGCGGTCGTCGTCGTCGAAGTAGAACTCCGCCTTCCACGACCCGCGAGCGGTCTTGGGCTCAAGCAGGCGCAGCCCCGCGGAGAACGGCTTGCCGAACTTCGAGCGGAAACCGTCCATTACCGGCAGCTCGCGCTCCTCCACGAGCGTGGCCAGCTGGTCGTCGCTGAGCGACAGACCCGCATGGATGCGGCGCAGGCGGAACTTGCACTCCGGGTTCTTGCAGGTGACGGCATCGATGCGGCTGGTGAGGCCCTTGGCACCGCAGGCGGGGCAGGCGACCTTGAGGTCGGGGTTCTTGCCCTCCTTCATGAAGTTGCGGACGGAATCGACGATGTCGGTGGTGTAGGCGCGGATTTCCTTCATGAAATCCTTGCGCTTGAGCTTGCCATTCTCCATCTGCTTGAGGCGGTACTCCCAGTCGCCCGTAAGCTCCGGGCTGGAGAGCGTGCTCACGCCGATCTTGCCCAGCAGGTCGATGAGGTCCATGCCGCGGCGCGTGGCCACCAGGTCCTTGCCGTCGCGCACGATGTACTCTTGGGAAATCAGGCCCTCGATGATGGCGGCGCGCGTGGCGGGCGTGCCCAGCCCGCGCTCCTTCATGGCGTCCGCCAGGTCCTCGTCGTCCACCAGCTTGCCCGCCGTCTCCATGGCGGTGAGCAGGGTGGCTTCCGTGTAGGCTGCGGGCGGCTTGGTGGTGTCCTGCACGTCCTCCACCTTGGCTGCGGTCACGGTTTCTCCCTTGGCGAGCGGGCAGAGCTCGTCCTTCTTCTTCTTGTCGGTTCCGTAGAGGGCGCGCCAGCCGGCGGAGAGCTGCACGCGGCCGTGCGTGTGGAAATAGTCCTTGGCCTTGGCGGTGGCCACCATCGTGGTGCGCTCGGTGTCCTCGTACTCCGCGTTGGGCATGAACACGCCCAGGAAGCGCTGCACCACCATGTTGAAGATCTTGGCGGCGTCTCCCGTGAGGTTGACGAAGTTTCCGGTGGGGATGATGGCGAAGTGGTCGCTCACCTTGGAGCTGTCGAACACGCGCTTGGTGGGGTGGATGCCGCGGTCCTTGATGATTTGCTGCGCGAAGGCGGCGTAGTCCTCCAGCTCGCGGCCGATTTTCTCCACGGTGCGCGTGGCCACCTTCAGGTAGTCGTTCGGCAGGTACTTGGAGTCCGTGCGCGGGTACGTGAGCACCTTGTGCTTCTCATAGCACTCCTGCGCTATCTGCAGCGTGCGCTTGGCCGAGAACCCGTAGCGGTTGCTCGCCTCCCGCTGCAGCGATGTCAGGTCGAACAGCATCGGCGCAGGCATCGACACGGGCTTCTTGGTCTCCAGCACCGTGCCTTCCTTGCCGCGGCAGCGCTCGGCTATCTCGTGCGCGCGCGCCGCGTTCCACAGGCGGTCGCGCTGCTTCTGCGGGGCTTTCTCGTCCTTCTTCCAGTCGGGGTCGAACCACTTGCCCACGTAGGTGCCGCCCTTGGCCTTGAACGTGGCGTGCACCTCGTAATAGTCTTCCGACGTGAAGGCGAGCACCTGCTTCTGGCGCTCCGCCAGGATGGCGAGCGTGGGGGTCTGCACGCGCCCGGTGGGGGTGATGTTGAAGCCGCCCGCGCCGCTCTGCAGCACGGTCAGCGCGCGCGTGCTGTTGAGTCCCACCAGCCAGTCGGACTCCGAGCGGCACACGGCGGCGTCCGCCAGGTTCTGCATCTCCTTGTCCGTCTTCAGCGAGTGCCACGCGTCCAGGATGGAATCGTCCGTCATGCTCTGCATCCACAGGCGGCGGATGGGCTTGGCGATTTTACCGAATCGCACGATGTTGCGGAAGATGAGCTCACCCTCGCGCCCGGCATCGCATGCATTCACTAGTTCCTTCACTTCCTTGGAGCGCGCCAGCTTCAGCACCTTCTTCAGGCGGTCGTGCGACTTCTCAATCGGCTCCAGCTCCATGGTCTCCGGCAGCACAGGCAGGTAGTCCATCTTCCACGGCAGGCTCTTCCCGTCCTCCGTTTGCGGCTTCTTCTGCTCCACCAGGTGACCCACCGCAGAGGTGACTATCAGCGAGTCGTTGCTGTAGCACCCGCTCGCCTCGTCTCTCTTCATCTTCCCCAGCTCCTTGCCGAGCACGCGCGCCAAATCGGCCGCCACGCTGGGCTTCTCCGCGATTATTAGTGTCTTGGACATGGTTTTTTCGGTTGTGTGACGCCGCGCCTGCGGGGCGCTTTGTTGTCTTATAGACACAATTTTTTTTGCGCCTTGTCAAGCTCAAATCACGTCATTGACGGGCAAATGGCAAAAGTTAATTTTCCCCGCCGTAGAACTCGCGCATGAACAGCGCGTTTTTCTCCGCGTACAGCACCTCCGCCAGCTCGTCAGCCAGGCGTATGAACGCCCGTTCCGCGGAGCAGAGGAAGGGCGATACGCGGTCGATATGCCCGCTGGCGGCGTAGTTGGAGCAGCCGCAGCCGTTCATGCAGCGGGAGCGCAGGGCGCAGACCTTGCATTCCGGGGTGGAGTTGCCGCGCGTGGCGATGAGGTAGTTCTGGCGGGCTCGGTTGATGCCCTCGCGCACGTTGCCGAAGTTGAAAAAATCGGAGTTGCCCTCGCCCACCAGGCGGGAGCAGGGGAAGAAGTTGCCCTCCGCGCTCACGGCGATTTCCCTCTCGCCGATGCGGCATTGCGCGCAGGTGTCGCCGTTCAGGTGCGTGCGGATCTTGTCCTCGAAGTTCTCCAGCTTCACGGGCCGCACCCCGCCGCGGTAAGACTCCAGCACCATGTCGCGCACGCGCTCCAGTTGGGCGCAGAGCACATCGAATTGCTCATCCGTCCACTCGTGCCAGTAGTCCAGGTTAAGGCCGAAGCCGTGGTCGTAGTGTTCATGCAGCCAGGCCACGCCCTCCGCCAGCAGGTGGCAGTTGGCGGCGTTCACCACGCACACCGCCTTGCTGCGCAGGTTCGGGTACTTGCGGATTTCCTGCAGGGCGGGCTGCAGGGCGGCGTGGCTGCCCGTGCCGTCCGCAAAGCGGCGGTTGATGTCGTGCATGGCGGGCGACCCGTCAACGGATACGCCCACCAGGAAATCCCGCTCCGCCATCCATGCCAGCTTCTCCGGCGTGAGCAGGGTGCAGTTGGTGGTGATGCCGTAGCGCGGCGGCATGCACATCTCGCCGCGCCGCTCCTCCATGTACGCGTGGCAGCGCTGCAGCAGCTCCCACTCCAGCAGCGGCTCCCCGCCGAAAAACGACACAGCGAGCGGCAGCTCCAGGCGCTTGGCCTCCGCCACGCACAAATCCATCGCCGCGCGCGCCGTCTCCCAGCTCATGCAAGCCGCATGCTTGCGCCCCGCGTAGCAGTACCGGCAGCGCAGGTTGCAGTTGTGCGTGAGACACAGGGTCAGCTCTAGAGGGTGGAGCAACAACGAATTTAGGATTTAGAAGTTTGGATTTAGAATTTTATTGCTTGGGCGGTGCCACCTTCTTTCTGCCGCACACTCTCTGCGGGGGCCGCACGGGCTTGGTGGGGGGCACCACGCTTCCCATCACCGGTTGCTGTGACCGCTGTTCCTTCCCGGCTTCCTTGGATTCCACCTTGGGCTTTTTGCCGACCACTCCCTGCGGGGGCCGTTTTCCCATCACCGGTTGCTGTGACCGCTGATCCTTCCCGACTTCCTTGGATTCCACCTTCTTGGGTTCGCCCCTGAGGGTCTGCGGCGTCTGTGTCTGCGCGCCGCAGGCGGGCAGGGCCAGCATGGCCGCTGCCGCCACCGCCGCAATCACGGGGTAGCACGGTGTGTGCGCCTTGTTTTCTGCTTGGATTTTCATGATGGTGTGGATTGTACTCTACACCCCGTTAAGCGCGCAAGCACGAAAATGCTGAACGAAAAATGAAAAAAATGATTTTTTTGCAATGAGGATGCCTTGTAGGTGCGCGGCACCCCAAAAAAGCGCCCCGCCGAGACGGCGGGGCGCGGAGGAAAATCACGTGTTAGCGGCACGCATCAATAATGGCCGCCGTGGGGGCCGGTCATCCACTTCCAGGCCGTGGCCACGATGTCGTGCGCGTCCTGGTACTTGGGCACCCAGCCCAGGATTTCCTTGGCCTTGCGGGCGTCGGCAATCAGACGGGGCGGGTCGCCCTCGCGGCGGTCGCCGTAGGTCACGGGCGCCTTCTTGCCGGTCACCTTTTCCGCGGCGTCGATGATTTCCTTGACGGAAAGGCCCTTGCCGGTGCCCAGGTTGAACCAGTTGGTCTCGCCACCCTTCATCAGGTAGTCCAGCGCGCGCAGATGCGCGTCCGCCAGGTCGTCCACGTGGATGTAGTCGCGGATGCAGGTGCCGTCCGGGGTGTCGTAGTCGGTGCCGAAGACGGTGATGCCGGGGCGCTCTCCCTTGATGGCCTGGAGGATGACGGGGATGAGGTGGGTTTCCGGCTCGTGGTCCTCGCCGATGGCGCCGTCGGGCGCGGAGCCGGAGGCGTTGAAGTAGCGCAGGAACACGCTCTTCAGTCCGTAGGCGCGGTCGCAGTCCTTGCAGACCCTCTCCAGCATGAACTTGGAGCCGCCGTAGGGGTTGATGGGGTCCTGCTTCTCGGTTTCGGGAATCGGCACCTGGGTGGGTTCGCCGTAGGTGGCGCAGGTGGAGGAGAACACGAACTTCTTGGTGCCGGCCAGCATCATGGCCTTCAGCAGCGTGAGCGGCTTGGCGATGTTGTTCTCATAGTACTTCAGCGGGTCGGTCACGGACTCGCCCACCTGCAGGTACGCGGCGAAGTGCACCACGGCGTCGAACTTGCCGTTGAGCAGCAGGGGGTAGACCACGGTGGGGTCGCCCAAATCTCCCTTGACGAGCTTGACCTCCTTGTCCACGATGGCACCGGGGTGGCCGTAGACCATGCTGTCCAGCACGGTGACGTCAGCGCCGGCCTTGACGAGCTGGCGCACAGTGTGCGAGCCGATGTATCCGGCTCCGCCTGTTACGAGTACTTTCATTTTCGTTGCAGTATTGTATTGTTGGAAGTGTTTTTTCTCACATCATGCCGGAGAGCAGGGCCTCCAGCTTGCGGATATCCGCGGAGAAGCGGCGGATGCCCTCCGCGGTCTTCTCCGTGGCCATGGCGTCCTCGTTGAAGAGGAAGCGGAAGCTCTTTTCATCCGCCGGAATGCGCCGGATGTCCGCGGCCTTGGCGGCCTTCACGCTCAGCGCGGGCGCCACCGGCTCCTCGCTCGCGGCCAGCTCCGCCAGCAGGCCGGGGGAGATGGTCAGCAGGTCGCACCCCGCCAGCGCCAGCACCTCCCCCTTGTTGCGGAAGGACGCGCCCATGATCTGCACGGGATAGCCGAATTTCTTGTAGTAGTTGTAGATGCTGCGCACGGAGAGCACGCCGGGGTCGGTCTCCGCGGTGTATTCCTCCCCGGTGGCCTTCTTGTACCAGTCCAGGATGCGCCCCACGAAAGGCGAGATGAGCCGCACGCCCGCCTCCGCGCACGCCACCGCCTGCACCAGGCTGAACAGCAGCGTCAGGTTGCAGTGGATGCCCTCCCGCTCCAGGATTTCCGCGGCGCGGATGCCCTCCCACGTGGAGGCTATCTTGATGAGGACGCGCTCGCGCGGAATGCCCGCAGCCTCGTACAGTGCCATGATTTCACGCGCCTTCTGCACGGTGGCCTCCGTGTCGAACGACAGGCGGGCGTCCACCTCGCTGGACACGCGGCCCGGCACCCGCTTCAGGATTTCCAGGCCGAACGCCACGATCACGCGGTCCATGAGCGCGCCGATGTCTCCCTTGTCCACCGCTTTGGCCTTGAATTCCGCCACCACGCTTTCAATGATGGGGCGGTACTCCGGCTTGCCGGCGGCGGCCAGGATGAGGGATGGGTTGGTGGTGGCGTCCTGCGGGGAGAATTCCTCCATCTGGCGGAAATCCCCTGTATCCGCCACCACGGTGGTGTACTGTTTCAGTTGGTCGAGCTGCGTAGCCATATTTAAGCGCCAATATTCTACCACACCGCCCCCCCGCCCATCAAGCCAGTTTTTCGGGAACGCGGTGATTGCGCGTCGACATCGCTCCCGCACCGAACGGCGCGGCTAACTTCCCAAATCGTCAATTGTAAATTACCTGGCCTTCCTCCGGCAGGGGGCGGAAGTGCAGGGAGGGCGGGTTGGGGCAGCGCTCCAGCTTGGCGGAGCAATTGTAGCGGATGCGCGTGGTGAGCTTGCCGCTCCAGAAATCCGCGTACAGCGCCACGCGCCGCGGCGACAGCGTGCACGTGAGCAGCATCACCAGGCGCGACACCGTTTCCACCACCAGCGTGGCGTCCGCGTAGTCCATCTCCTCCCACGGCACCTGCACGGGCAGCAGGTGCAGCCGGCCGCACGGCACGATGCCGCCGCGGCGCCTGTGCGCCCCCTGCGGCACGCCCCCGCGCGGCAGGTAGAGCACCAGCGTGTCGTCCCGCGTCTCCCGCATGGCGAGCGCGAGCGCGGCGTTGATGCGCCGCACGGGGCAGCCGTAGCGGTGCGCAAGGTGTTCCTCCAGCCCGCACGGCGGCAGCGTTTCCGGCAGGCTCAGCGTGATGCCCCGCAGCGGCGCGCCCCCGCGCCGCGCGTTCGCGTCCAGCCAGTCGTCCAGACTTTCCGCATGCAGCATGGCGAAACTCATCTCGCGGCTGCGGTGCAGCAGCTCGCCCCGCATGTCGGTAACCACCACGCCGCCGCGCAGCACATGTCCCGCGCGCTCCAAGCGGAAATGCACCAGCCGCCCGTACCCCGCCGCCACGCGGTACTGCATCACGGGACGTCCCCCGCCCGACGGCACGCGGCCCGCCTCCTCCACTTCGCCGCGCGCCACCAGACGCGCCACGATGCGGCCCGCCAGCACCACGCTCACGCCCGCAGCGCGCGCCAGGGCGGGGCGTGTCACCGCCTCCCCGGCCCGCAGCAGGCGGCGTATCCTTTCCTCTGCGTTCGGCATACTTTGTAAACAGGGTTAATAAAGTCTAGCCGCCATTCCGCCCTCTGGCAAGGAAATTCTTCAATTTGTTGTGGCTCAATGGATAAAATTGCTCATTTCTTGCTGAAATCCACCAAATTCGGCACTCCTCCACCGTGAAAAGCTAGACAGGGGGCGCGGAAACTGGTAGGGTGGCAGAAACCGACCAAACTTTACCATGAAATACATATTTGTGACAGGCGGCGTTGTATCCTCTCTCGGCAAGGGGCTTGCGGCGGCATCCATCGGCACCCTCTTGGAGCATTGCGGGCTGGACGTGACCATGCAGAAGTTCGACCCGTACCTGAACATCGACCCCGGGACGATGAGCCCGTACCAGCACGGCGAAGTGTACGTGCTGAACGACGGCGCGGAGACGGACCTGGACCTGGGCCACTACGAGCGCTTTGTGCACTGCCAGCTCTCCCGCCTGAACAACCTCACCAGCGGCAAGGTTTTTTCTCATGTGCTGGAGAAGGAGCGCCGCGGCGACTACCTCGGCAAGACCGTGCAGTACATCCCGCACGTCACCGATGAAATCAAGCAGCGCCTGTACGATGTGACCGAGGCCAACAAGGAGTGCGACGTCATCATCACGGAAATCGGCGGCACGGTGGGCGACATCGAGGGCTTCCTGTTCCTGGAGGCGCTGCGCCAGTTCGCGCTGGAGGTGGGCCGCCAGAACTGCTGCTTCGTGCACGTCACCCTGCTGCCGTACATCCGCGCCGCCGGCGAGACCAAGACCAAGCCCACCCAGCAGAGCGTTGCCAAGCTCCGTGAAATCGGCATCCAGCCGGACATCATCGTCTGCCGCACGGAAATGGACAACCTCACCGAGGGCGAGAAGCAGAAGATCGGCATGTTCTGCAACGTGCCCCCGCGCAACGTCGTGGCCTTCTGCGATGTGAAGCACACCATCTACGAATGCCCCGTGGACCTCGGCCGCGACCGCATCGACCGCATCGTCAACGAGGTCCTGGGCATCACCACGCCCAAGCCCAAGATGGACGACTGGCAGAACTTCGTGGGCCGCGTCATCCATCCGTCCCACAGCGTGCGCATCGCCGTGGTGGGCAAGTACATCTCCCTCCAAGATGCCTACAAGTCCATTTACGAGAGCTTCACCCATGCCGGCGCCGCCAACGACTGCCGCGTGGAGATTGTGCGCGTGGACGCGGAGGCGCTGGAGAAGTCCACCTGCAAGGAGCTCATCGGCCAGGTGGACGGCATCCTGGTGCCTGGCGGCTTCGGCGACCGCGGCATCGAGGGCAAGATCAAGGCCGTCAAGTACGCGCGCGAGAACAACATCCCGTTCCTGGGCATCTGCCTGGGCATGCAGGTGGCCGCCATCGAGTTCGCACGCGATGTCCTCAAGCTCAAGAAGGCCAACTCCACCGAGTTCGACAAGGATTCCCCCGACCCCATCATCTGCCTGCAGGAGGAGCAGAAGCACATCAAGGACATGGGCGCCACCATGCGCCTCGGCGCCTACCCCGCCCACATCGTGCCGGACACTCTCTGCAGCAAGCTCTACGGCGGCCAGGAGTTCATCTCCGAACGCCACCGCCACCGCTTCGAGTTCAACGCCGACTACCGCGAGCGCTGCGAGAAGGCAGGGCTGGTCATCTCCGCCGTGAACGACGAGCACGGACTGGTGGAGGTGGTGGAGCTGCCGAGCCATCCGTTCTTCATCGCCTGCCAGTACCACCCGGAGTTCCAGAGCCGCCCGAATACCCCGCACCCGCTCTTCTCCGGCCTGGTGGCCGCCGCCCTGGAGCACCGCCAGTCCTAACGCAGACCCCCGCACGCCGCCCGCGTTCCCGCCATGCTGGACATCGCTGTCATAGCCGCGTACTTCTGCGCCATCTTCGGCATCGGGCTGTACGTCGGGCGCCGGCAGGACAGCCTGGAGAGCTACGCGCTGGGCAACCGCAGCCTGCCGTGGTGGGCCATCCTGGCATCCATCATCGCCGCGGAGATCAGCGCCGCCACCTTCCTCGGCACGCCGGGCGAGGGCTTCGCCCTGCGCAACTTCACCTACGTGCAGCTCGGCATCGGCACCCTGCTGGGCCGCATCGTAGTCGGCAAGCTCTTCCTCAAGCCGTACTACCAGTACAAGGTGGTGTCCATCTACGAGTACCTGGAGAAGCGGTTCGGCGTAACCACGCGGCGCTGGGCGAGCGTCACCTTCCTCATCAGCCGCGTGCTGGCGAGCGGCACGCGCCTGTTCTTCGCGGGCATCCTGCTGGTGCTGGCGTACATGTTCCTGGTGGGGCGCGAGTCCGCCACGCCCACGGAGACCGTGGTCATCTACATCGGCGCGCTCACCCTCATCACCGTCGCCACCGCCGTGTACACCACCCTCGGCGGCCTCAAGGCCGTGGTGTGGACCGATGTGCTCCAGGCCTCCATTCTCTTCATCGCCGTCTTCACCACCATCGGCATCCTCCTCTTCAGCATCAAGGGCGGCGGCTCCTGGGGCGACGCCTGGAACACCATCTGCGCCACCCTCGGCAACACCGACTACAACCCCTGCAAGGTGGAGCACCTGCAGCCCGGCAAGGTGTTCGACTGGGGCGTGACGGGGCAGGGGCTCGTTGCCGACGTGAAGAACATCCTCGCCTCGGAATACACCCTCTGGAGCGCGTTCCTCGGCGCCACCTTCCTCACCATGGCCACACACGGAACCGACCAAGACATGGTGCAGCGCATGCTCGCCGCGCGCGACAGCAAGACCGGCACGCGCGCCGTCATCCTCTCCGGCATCCTGGACATGCCGATTGTGCTGGTGTTCCTCTCCTGCGGCATGCTGTTGTTCGTGTACTTCGCCGTGAACGGAATCGCCCCGCCGGAAAAGCAGATTGAGATTTTCCCCTACTTCATCATCCACTACCTGCCCGCGGGCGTGCGCGGCCTGCTGGTGGCCGCCCTGCTCGCCACCGCCATGGGCTCCCTCTCCACCGCCCTCAACGCACTCGCCACCACCGCCACGCGCGACTGGTACCGCGACGTCTTCCACCCCGACGCCACCGACGCCCAGATGCTGCGCGCCGTGCGCCTGCTCACCGTGGGATTCGCGGTGCTGCTGATAGCCGTGGGCGCGGCCACCGCCTGGTACAGCGTGATGGAACCCACCGTGCGCATCCTGCCGATTGCCCTCGGCATCTTCGGCTACACCTACGGCTCGCTGCTCGGCATCTTCCTGCTCGGCATGCTCACCAAATCACGCGGCAACGACCTCGGCAACGTCCTCGCCATGCTCGCCGGATTCGCCGCCGTCATCGCCCTGGAGCTCCTCGGCCGCTACGGCATCCTTCCACCCATCGCCTTCCCCTGGCGCGTCACCATCGGCACCGCCGTCACCTTCCTCGTCGGCGCCGCCTTCCGTTCCAAATAACCCCACGCAAAACTACTGCGCGACAATCGCCATTTTCTCCGCAAGGGACAAAAAGTAGTCGGTGCTCCAGTGTTGCAGGGATGCGGGGTCGTCGATAAAGTTGACAACGTCCGTTTTGACATCTTGGACGTTGGCGGACGTGATACGCGCGCGCAGACGTTGCATCATGAGTTCGGGTGTCATGGCGTCGCGCTCCTCCTTGCCGCCCTCGCAGGCACGTTCCACAAAATGCGTGAAGTCCATGGGAACGCCCTTGTTCACGTACCACTCGAAATCATACCAGTCGCGCCCCTTGACCCTGTGCTGCCAGGCCCTGTAGATCAGCGCGCTCAGCTTGCCCGCAAAGAGACAGGGCAGGGAGACGCAGCGGGCTTGGAACGGTCGGGGCAAATCCAGCTCGTGCCATTCGGTGCCGAAGTTGAGCGGCGGCGTGGTGTCCACCTCAATCTTGATCTTGATGGCGCGCCCGCGTTCCAGTTGCAGGTCGTATTGGGCGGTCTCGCTCTTCAGGAAAGCGGAGCGGATGTCGGATTGGTGTGACTTCAGCTTTTGCGTGATGGTGACACTCTGTCCGAGCAGGGCGAATTCCTCCACGATAGCGGGGAAATAGGTTTCCAGGCTGAAGGCCTCGTCCGCCTCCAGCAGGGAGAAGTCCATGTCTTCCGAGAAGCGCGGCAACCCGTGGAAAATGCGCAGGCACGTGCCGCCGTAGAAGGCGGCTTTCTCAAAGAACCCCGCTCGCGCCAGCCCAGCCAGCGCTATTTGCTGCACGATTTCCCGCAGGGCGTCGATTTCCTTTTGCACGCTCCCTATCTCGTACCGGGAGAGCATTTGCTCAATCACGTTGTTCATCGCGTATCATCCTTTCCAAGTGCAATAGGTCCTTGTTCTTCTTGTTGGCTGCCAGCGCGCAGGCGTGGATGAGGTCGGCATCCCAGCCCGCCAGCTCATCCATATCTACCCGTAGGTAATATTCTGCATAGGTGCGCGCCGCACGCGGCGACTGCAACCGCAGCCTCGGTGTGGACAGGATGAGGTCGCACAGCGCCTTTTCGGGGAGCGCCATCACGTATGCATCCGCGCCATTTCCCTGCATTGTTTGTCCCAGCTCGAAATATCCCGGTGCAACCTGCGTGTAGGTGTATCGCCCGGTGGCGTTCCGGAATTCCTTGGAGCGCGCCGTGCAGGCGGAACGCACCACGGCCACCCGTTCCGGGATGATGCCGTGCCATGACAAGGCCGTCTCGTACGATATGTACGACGGCGTGACGATTTGGTTCGCTATCAGCCCCTCCGAGAGCAAAGTTCCCTCCCGGCGGCACACGTACAGCCCGCGCCGCAGCGGTACCACCTCCCCGCGCCGCTTCAGCACAGCCACATGCGCGGGCGGCGCATTATAGCCGCGCATGCAGCTGTACAGCTGCGCGCTAGTCACGGGCCGCGAACCCAGTTCCTGTATCATTGCCTCTGCCATGGCGGATTTAGGAATATCATATTTTGCAGAGTAATGCAAGCCGAAATTTGCTAAAATGACATTATGCGTGGATGAAACGGCCCTCTCCGAGCGTTCTTCTGCTGCCATGCAATGGGGGGGGCTCCGATTTTAGCGAAAATTTTCCATATTCCAGAACATCAACGTCTTGCGAAGCAGCAAAGAATTCTTTTGGACACTTATGGAACACACGCACCCTGGCGGCATTTTTCTTGCCAAGGCGTGGCGGGGTGGGTAGCATAGGTGCATGAGGGTGTTGTTGTCAGCCGCGGCGCTATTGCTGGCGGGGTGTTCCGTGCCGCCGGAAGTGGCGGTGGACATCCTGCCTCCGGCGCGCAGCGTGACTCGCGCGGAGGTGCTGCAGATAGCGGATGCCTACGCCACGCTGCGCTGGAACGGCGAGCGCCGCATGCGCATGCACGGCAACGACCCCCAGGGGCAGCGCGTGGATACCCCGGATGCCGCGCACGATGACATGGACTGGCGCTTCTGGTGGGCCCTGGGCGGCAATGTGGGCATGCCCTACAAGTGGGGCGGGTTCGACACGCCCAAGGAGTTCCTGCACCGCCTGCACAACGATGCCACCGTGTACGCCGGCGACTACGCCTCACCAACCAAGATAGCCGGGGGCGACGATGCGGTGAGCCGCTATGCGGCGGGTATCGACTGCAGCGGCTTCGTCTCCCGCTGCTGGCGGTTGGAGCGTCCGTATTCCACGCGCGAGCTGGCCGCACTGTGCCGCCCGCTGGCCAGCGTGGACGAGCTGCAGCCCGGCGACATCATGCTGCTGCCGGGTGTGCATGTGTGGCTGTTCCTGCGCTGGCTGGAACCGGACCACCGGCACATGGTGATTGTGGAATCCGGCGGCGTGCCGGAATGGAAGTGCGCCTACAAGAGCGTGGACACGCAGCACTTCCTGGACGAGGGATACCGCCCCTACCGCTACCTCCGCATCAGCGAGTAATCACCACCCGCGCTGAATTTCCTAATCCTAATCCTAATCAGGAATCCTAATCCGCCCTCACCATTCCACGCGGTTTTCCTCTTTCCAAAACTGTTCGAGGTTGTAGAAGTCGCGCACCTCGGCGGCCATGACGTGGACCATGACGTCGATGTAGTCCAGCACGGACCAGAGGGCGTTGGGGGTGCGTTCCGCGTAGGTGGGGTTCAGGCCGTGCTGCTCGTTGATATCCTTGTCCACGTCGCGCAGGACGGCGCGGAGGTGGGGAACGGAGGTGGCGGTGCAGACGATGGCGAAGTCTGTGATGCTGGAGGTGCCGCGGAGGTCGTACACGGCGATGTCGGAAGCCTTGGCGTTGTCTGCCGCCTTGGCGCAGGCGATAGCGAGTTCTTGGCTGGTCATGGGTTGGGTTGGTTGATGTCTTCTTCGTCTTCCGCGGCCTCCATCACGGGTTCCTCGGGGAGGTCGGGCAGCTCCGGGGGCAGCTCGCGCTGCGGCGGTGCGCTCAGCGCGCCGGTCTCCAGCAGCTCCTTCACCTGCTCGCCGCTGAGCGTCTCAAACTCCAGCAACTTGTCGGTGATGAGCAGCAGGCTGTCCTTGTTGTCGGTGAGGATTTGCAGGGCGCGCTCGTAGTTTTCGGTGACGATGCGCTGGATTTCCTCATCGATGATCTGGGCGGTGTGCTCGGAGAAGTTGCGGGTGGTCTGCGACATGTCACGGGCGAGGAAAACCTCGTTGTGGTTGGTGCCGTACTCCACGGGACCGAGCTTCTCGCTCATGCCGTACACGCAGACCATCTTGCGCGCCACCGCGGTGGCCATCTGGATGTCCCCGCGCGCGCCGCCGGAGATGTCGCCCAGCACCAGCTGCTCCGCGCAGCGGCCGCCCATGGACATCACGATGTAGTCCAGCAGCTCGTTCTTGAACTCGCTGTGCTGGTCCTCGTCCGGCAGCATCATGGTGACACCGAGCGCGGGGCCGCGGGGGATGATGGTGACCTTGTGGAGGGGCAGCTTCTTGGCCAGCTCCGTCTTGAGCAGGCAGATGGCGTGGCCCACCTCGTGCACGGCGGTCATGTACTTCTCCTTCTCGGAGATTTCCAGCGAGCGGCGCTCGCGTCCCCAGCGCACCTTCTCGCGCGCCTCCTCCAAGTCGTCCTGCGTGACGGCCTGCTCGTTCTTGCGTGCGGCGATGAGGGCGGACTCGTTGACGAGGTTGGCGAGCTCCGCGCCGGAGAACCCGGTGGTGGCGCGGGCAACGGGCTTCAAGTCCACACCGGGCGCCATTTTCACCTTGCGGGCGTGCACCTTCAAAATCTGCTCGCGCCCGCCCGCATCCGGCAGGTGCACCATCACCTGGCGGTCGAAACGGCCCGGGCGCAGCAGCGCCGGGTCCAGCACGTCCACGCGGTTGGTGGCGGCAATGACAATCACGTTCTCGTTGGCGGTGAAGCCGTCCATCTCCACCAGCAGGGCGTTGAGGGTCTGCTCGCGCTCGTCGTGGCCGCCGCCCACGCCGTGGCCGCGGTGGCGTCCCACGGCGTCGATTTCGTCAATGAAGATGAGGCAGGGGGAGTGCTTCTTGGCCTCCGCGAACATGTCGCGCACGCGGCTGGCGCCCACGCCCACGAACATCTCCACAAAGTCGGAGCCGGAGATGGTGTAGAACGGCACGTCCGCCTCGCCTGCAATGGCGCGCGCCAGCAGGGTCTTGCCCGTGCCGGGAGGGCCGACCATGAGGACGCCCTTGGGGATGTTGCCGCCGAGGTTGCGGTACTTCTTGGGGTTGCGCAGGAACTCCACAATCTCCCAAACCTCCTCCTTGGCCTCGGTGATTCCGGCCACGTCGTCGAAGGTGGTGTGGTTGCTGTTGGCGTCCAGCAGGCGCGCACGGCTGCGGGAGAACTTGGCCGCGCCGCCGGGACCGCCCGTCTGCACGCGCATGAAGAAGAACAGCAGCAGCACCAGCAGGATGATGGGAAGCCCGTTGATGATGAACGCGCCCCACGAGCTGTTGTCCACGCGGTAGTTCACGCCGTTGCCCAGCATGGCGGTCACCGTGTTGCCCTGGAACCCGCGGTTGAAGTCCACCTTCACGGGCTCCACGTCTTTCTGGGTGACCTTGCCGTCGAGCGGCAGGCGGAACTCGCCCACTATCACGGGCTGGTCCGCGATGTCATAGATGACGGGCGGCTGCGGCGCGGTGAGGATGCGGCCCTCCTCGCCCAATCGCTGGAACTGCTCCGCGGTCCAGATGCGCACGGCCTGGCTGAGGTCCGGCTGCTCCGCGGAGCGCGTGGTGGTGATGCCGTAGCGGTTGCAGAGCTCGCGCACGGCGTCGGAATCCGTGAACGGCATGAAGAACGCGGTCTTCTTGAACTGCGGCGCGGTGCGGTAGCGGTAGGCGGTGATGGTGCCCTCCGAGCTGCCGTCGCTCGTCAGCACCTCGATGGGGAAGTTCTTCTGGTCGTGCAGCACGATGAGCCCGTTGCGGTAGTCCTGCTGGAACTCGTCGAGCTTCATGGCCTTGGCGGGCGGCGCCAGCACGCCGTCGAACACGAAGGCCATCAGCAATATGCCGGCTATCACCGCCATCAATACCATGAGCCCCCAGTTCGGCGAACCGGGCGTCTGCGGTGCGGGAGGGGGAAAATTGTTCTTGGGGTCTTTCTCTGACATTTTTCTTTAAGCTGATTGTAGCGCGGTTTTCCCTGGCAAGGAATGCCTTTTCCAGACATGCCGCGTCATGCGGGGCGGGTTAAATCATGTGTCCCATGCGGTCGCGCTTGGTTTCCAGGTAGCGTGCGTTGTCCTCGTTGGGGGGGATGGAGATGGGCAGGTGCTCCACCACATCCAGGCCGTGGCCGGAGAGCCCTACGATCTTGCGTGGGTTGTTGGTGAGCAGGCGCAGGTGCCGCACGCCGAGGTCTCGCAGGATTTGCGCGCCCACGCCGTAGTCCCGCAGGTCCGGCGCGAAACCGAGTTTGATGTTGGCGTCCACGGTGTCCAGCCCCTGTTCCTGGAGCTTGTAGGCGTGGAGCTTGGCGGCCAGCCCGATGCCGCGGCCCTCCTGGCGGAGGTAGAGGATGACGCCGCCCTCGTTCGCCACGCGCTCCATGGCGCGGTGCAGCTGGTCGCCGCAATCGCAGCGGCGGCTGCCGAAGACGTCGCCTGTGAGGCACTCGCTGTGCACGCGGCAGAGCACGGGCTTCTCCGGGTCGATTTCCCCGTGCACGAGCGCCAGGTGGGTCTGGCCGTCCACCTTGGAGCGGTAGGAGTGGCACATGAAATCGCCGTACGCGGTGGGCAGCTTCACCACCTCGTCGCGCTCGATGAGCGTTTCCGTGCGCTGGCGGTACGCGATGATCTGCGCAAGCGAGCACGCCTTCAGGGCAAACTTCTTCTGGAAGCTCCCCAGCTCGCCGAGGCGGGCCATGGTGCCGTCCTCCTTCATGATTTCGCAGCACACGCCCACGGGTTGCAGGTTGGCGATGCGCATGAGGTCCACGGTGGCTTCCGTGTGGCCTGCGCGGCGGAGCACGCCGCCCTCGCGTGCGCGCAGCGGGAAGCTGTGGCCGGGCTGCACGAAATCCGCCAGCGTGGCGGCGGGGTCCGCCAGCTTCATGGTGGTGATGGAGCGCTCAAACGCGCTGATGCCGGTGGTGGTGCCCTCCTTGGCATCCACGCTCACGGTGAAGGCGGTGTGCAGCTTCTCCGTGTTGTGCTGGGTCTGCATGGGCAGGCCGATGGCGTCCACGCGCTCCGGCGCCATGGGCACGCAGATGAGCCCGCGGGCGTGCGTGGCCATGAAGTTGATGTTCTGCGGCGTGGCGAACTGGCCCGCGCAGATGAGGTCCGCCTCGTTCTCGCGGCTCGGGTCGTCCGTCACCAGGATGAGCCTGCCGAGCCGCAGCTCCTCCACCACTTCCTCCAGCGGGGAGTACACGATGGGATCCGGCCCGTCCGCCACGGGCACTTTGCCCGCGGGCTCCACGGCTGGTGCGGGCTCGTCTTGGGGCAGGGGGGTGGTGTCCTGCCCGCTCACGGCGGCATCGCAGCGATTGATAAAGTCGTTCATGTCGAACGCGCCGTTCCTGGCGGGGAATTCAACGGTGCCCATGGTTGCTTACTGTTGGCTTTTTGCCCAGGAATCGCGCAGGCCGACGGAGCGGTTGAAGACGGGGTGCTCCGGCGCGTGGTCGTAGCGGTCCGCCACAAAGTAGCCCAGGCGCTCGAACTGGCAGAGGAACTCCGGCGCGGCGGCTGCCAGCGCCGGTTCCACCACCGCATCCGTGATGGTGGTCAGCGAATCCCCGTTCAGCGATGCCAGGAAGCCCTCCGGGTTCGCGTCCGGCGCTTCGTCCTTGAACAGGCGGTCGTACAGGCGCACCTCCGCCTTCACGCCGTGCTTGGCGGACACCCAATGGATGGCTCCCTTGCACTTGATGCCCTCCGGCGGGTTGGCGCCCACGGTGCCGGGTATGATTTCCGCGCGCACCTCGGAGACGGTGCCGTCGTCCTCCGCGGCGTAGCCCTGGCAGATCATGCAGTAGGCGCCGCGCAGACGCACGCAGGCACCGGGGGAAAGGCGCTTGTACTTCTTGGGCGGCTCCACCATGAAATCGTCACGCTCAATCCACACTTCCTTGGTGAGGGTGACCTTGCGGCTGCCCAGCTCTGGCTTTTCGGGGTTGATGACCACCTCCACCTCTTCCTCGAAGTCGTCCGGCACGTTGGTGAGAACGAGCTTGAGGGGCTTGAGGACGGCCATGCGGCGCTCGGCGTTGGTGTTGAGCTCGGCGCGCACGGCGTTCTCCAGGCGCGCCACATCGGTGTTGCCGTTGAACTTGGTGATGCCCACGCCCTCGCAGAAATCCACGATGGCCTTGGCGGGGTAGCCGCGGCGGCGCATGCCGCAGATGGTGGGCATGCGCGGGTCGTCCCACCCGGCCACAAAGCCCTCCTCCACCATCTGGCGCAGCTTGCGCTTGCTCATGACGGTGTAGGTGATGTTGAGGCGGGAGAACTCGCGCTGCTGCGGGCGCGCCGGCACCTTGCAGTGGTCGATGACCCAGTCGTACAGCGGGCGGTGGTTCTCGAACTCCAGCGTGCACAGGGAATGCGTCACGTGCTCGTACGCGTCCTCCAGCGGGTGCGCGAAGTCGTACATCGGGTAGATGCACCACTTGTCGCCCGTGTTGTGGTGCTTGTCGTAGGAGATGCGGTAGATGACGGGGTCGCGCATGTTCATGTTGCTGCTGGCCAGGTCGATCTTGGCGCGCAGCACGGCGGCGCCCTCCGCGAACTTGCCGTCCTTCATGTCCTGGAAGCGCGCCAGGTTCTCCTCCACCGAGCGGTCGCGGTACGGCGAGGGCGTGCCGGGGTGCGTGAGGTCGCCCTTCTGCAGGCGCATGGTCTCGCGGTCCTGCTCGTCCACGTAGGCCAGGCCCTGCTTGATGAGGTCCACGGCGCAGTCGTAGTAGAAGTCAAAGATGTTGGATGCCCAGTACAGGTGCTCCCCCCAGTCGAACCCAAGCCAGTGGATGTCCTCCTGGATGGACTTCACGAACTCCACGTCCTCCTTGCACGGGTTGGTGTCGTCGAACCTCAGGTGGCATACCGCCCCGCGGTGCGCGTACTCCTTCGCAATGCCGAAATCCAGGCAGATGGCCTTTGCGTGGCCGATGTGCAGATACCCGTTGGGCTCCGGCGGGAAGCGCGTGATGGGGGCCTCGTAGTGCTTCTCCTCCAAATCCGCCGCTATCCACTCGCGGATGAAGTCTTTCTTTTCCTCGTTGCTCATGCGCGGCATTCTACCCGCCTCCGCGCGCGCACGCAAGCGCAAACCGTGTCACGCCCTCCCGCCGCCGCCTTACGCCCCCGCGCCGGACGGCGCGGCTCTATTCAAAAATTGTAAATCGTCAATTGTAAATTGTAAATCCTCAGGGTAGCCGCCAGGATGCCCTGAGACGCACATACTCGGTTCTGGGCAGCAGCACGTAGACCGGGTGCTTCGCCACGCTCAGGCGCGCGATGATGGCGCGCAGGTTCTGCTCCTGCAGGGTGGTGCAGCCGGCGGTGGGGGCGGCGCCGTTGTCGCGCCAGATGTGGAAGAAGATGGACGACCCGCCGCCGAGCACGGGACGCCCCGGCGTGCCGGCCGTGTTGTGGCAGATGAGCATCTTGATGCTGTGCGGGTAGTCGGTCTGCTTCATCTGCTCATGCAGCTCCCACGCCGTGGCGGCGGGGTGGTCCAGGCGGATGTAGCGGTTGTAGTATTGCGGCATGTTCAGGTCCGTCACCCACAGGTCGTTGGGCCCCACATGCACCTCCGGCAGCGCGCGGTCGTGCTTCACGGGCGTCTTGGTGGTGGTCCAGAGCCCGCCGATGGCGAACACGCCCGCGGGCGAGCGGCCGTCGCCCTCCTTCTTGAGCGTGGCACCGCGCGGGTTGGCGTGGATGCCCAGCCCCCAGGCGGTGCCGTTGCGGCCGAGGCGTGCGGGGAAGGGACCCATCACGCGCACCCATTGGCCGCTGCTGTTCTTCTCCACCAGGGAAACCTGCGCCTGCGACGAGTTCCAGCCCTCCGTGATGCCCACGATGGCCTGCGTGCAGCTCGCGGGCACCTGCGCCTCCGCAACCAAGCACCCCAGAACCGCCGCCAATACTGCAAAAATCTTCTTCATGCCCGCCATTCTACCACCGCGCACCCCGCACGTCAAATATCGGTGGGGCAATACTTTGCCACCAGCGGTTCCTGCACGGCGAACATGGCCTCGCGGTCGGCGGGGGCGTAGTCGCGGTAGCCGTGGAGGTGCACCAGGCCGTGCACCATGTAGCGGAAAAGCTCCTCCCTTGGGGAGAGGGCGTGTTCCGTGGCGTAGCGCAGCGCGGTGTCGCAGCTCACCAGGATTTCGCCGTAGGGGAAGGTGATGGCATCCGTGGGCGAGGGGTCGTTCAGGAACTCCGCGTGCACGGCGGCTATCGCATCGTCGTCCACAATGGATATTTCCACCTCCTGCAGCCCGGAGAGCGTGTGGTCCGGCCCCTGCGGCTGCGCCAGCAGCTCCGGCAGCATGCGGTTGAGCGCGGCGGCGTACGCCTCCGCCAGCTCCTCCGTCACCCACGCGCGTTCGGCGTGGAGGTAGACCTCAATCCGCGGTGTCGCCATGGGTGTCGGTGGTGTTTTCGCGTTCCGCGAGCTTGCGCTGCTTGGCCTCCGCGCGTGCGGCGCGGAAGAACGACTGGAACTGCTCCAGGCAGGCATCCGCCAGCACGCCGGGCACGCACTCGCACTTGTGGTTGAGAGGCGGGTTGGAATCCAAAAGGTTAATCCAGCCGCCGCACGCGCCGCCCTTGGGATCCGGTATGCCGAACACCACGCGCTGCGGGCGGCAGTGCACCAGCGCACCCGCGCACATGGGGCAGGGCTCCTTGGTGACGTACACGGTGCAGCCGTCCAGCCGCCAATCGCCCACGGCGGCCTGCGCGGCGGTGAGGGCCAGCATCTCCGCGTGCGCGGTGGCGTCCTTCAGGGCTTCCACCTGGTTCCAGCCGCGCGCAATCACGCGGCCGTCCTTCACAATCACGCAGCCGCAGGGCACTTCGTCGGCGGCGCGGGCCTTTTCCGCCTCGCGCATCGCCAGCTGCATGAATTGTTCGTCCTCCGTCAAGGGTGGGCAGGGAACACGCCCGCGCGCCTTACTTGAGGGTCACGCGGGGGTCGTTGTCAAGAATCTCCTGCAGTTCCGGCCAGCCTTCCTCGGTCTGGTTCTGGAACATGTGCAGGTACACGGAGGCGGCGCCGGCGGGGTTGTTGGCGAACAGCTCGTCCACCGCCACCTTCAGCTGTTCCGGGTCAAGCTTCTCCGGCAGCTCGTCCACCACGCCGTGGCCGTTGTGCTGGATGCCGAGCTTCTCAATGAAGGCCACCAGCATGTGCTCGTGCTTGCGGATGAGCCACACCTGCAGCAGGTGGTCGGAGATGGTTTCCGCGGGCATCCAGCAGAGCATCTTGCGCAGCCACGCGAACTGCTCCTCCACGGGCTTCTGCTGCATGAACTGCGGGCGCAGCTTCTTGAGGGCGCTCAGCTCGCGCAGGGCGGCGCGGTACACGCCGCGCTCCTGGTTGCGCATCCACGTCAGGAACTCGTTCACGGTTTCGTCGTCGGACTTCTGGAAGATGGTGTAGGACTTCATTGTTGCTATCTGTTTGAAAATGAGGTTGCGCGTATTAAATCACAACGGCGGGGCCTTGTCCAGCATAAAGACAGGCAGCACGGAAATACGCATCCGCCCGTTGTCACAGTTCCGGGTCCCACCCGTTCTTCATGAGGTCGTCGTACAGCTTCTGCGCCTCGTCCTTCATGTCCTGTTGTGCCATGCGGAGGTACATGGCGGACTCCTTCTCGTCCGCGGTGAGGTTGGCGCCGCCCTTGGCGGTGATGTAGGCGAGGTAGACGAGTGCTTCCGGGATGTTGTTGGCCACGGCGTCCTGGAGGGTTTGCTTGGCCTTGTAGGCGTCCGCGGGGATGCCGCCCAGCCCCTTGTACTGCACGTACGCCATCAGGATGATGGCCCCGGCTCCGCCCGGGACGCCGCGGTTGGCGGCTTCCAGGATGAGCGGCAGGGCCGCCTTCTCGTCCTTCTGCACGCCCATGCCCTTGAGCAGCATGATGGCCTGCGCGGTGGCGCACAGCTGGTCGCCGCCCCGGGTGCCCATCTCAAAGCTGCGGTAGGCGCGGCTCTCGTCCTTCTGGAAACCGAAATTGCCGCTGTGGTAGCACATGCCGAGCATGTAGCGGGCCTCCGGGTTGCCGGACATGGCGGCCAGGCGGATGAGGTGGCGGCCCACCTGGTCGTTGTAGGGGATATCCAGCCCCTTGACCGCATCCGGTTTCTTGGGGTCGGTGAGAAGGTTGCCCAGCAGCAGGACGGCGCTGGGGCTGTGCATCTTCACGGCCTCCTGGAGCAGCTGGTAGCTTTCCTTGGGCATGGAGGCGGAGCATGCGGCGGAGAGGGCGTACACGGCCTCCGGGTTGCCGAGCTTGGCGGCCTTCTGCATCCACTCCGACTGGTCGTTGAGGTTCTCCGCCTGCATGGCGAGGAAGTAGACGACGTGGTGGTTGCCGCGGTCGATTTCCGCCTTGACCTCGGGCTTGTCCTTGGAGTCGAAGCCCTGCAGGCGGCCGGTGAGCTGGAGCCACTTGAAGCGGGGCACGAATTTGCCGTCCTTGCAGGCGGCGAGCATGTCCTTGCGCGCCTGGGCCTCGTCCTTGTAGGTGCCGAGGCCGTTCATGCGCGCCAAGGCCACGTTGAGCAGGGCGGGCGCGTAGCCGGTGTCCGCCGCCTTCTTCAGCAGCGCAAAGGCGTCCTTGCCCTTCTGGCCCTTGATTTCATCCTCCGTGATGTAGGAGATCATCTTGTCGCCGATGTACTGCATGGCGGGGGCGATTCCCTCCTTGGCGGCCTGCTGCATCCAGGCGTCGATGGCGAATTCGTCGTTCGTGGCGTTGAGGATGGCCTTCATGGCGGGCATGAAGTCGTAGTTGCAGTCCTTGGCCTCCTGCTGCAGGCGCTCCTTGAAGGCTGCGTACTCCTGGGGGTGGGCGGCGGGCGAGATGTCGGCGGCGGGGCCGGGGTCCTTCGTTTCCTGCATGGCTTGCCCCTGCGTCTGGGGCAGGTTGGATGATTCTTCGGGCAGCATGTCCTTGAGGGAATCCAGCAGGGCATCCTGCGCATACAGAACGGGGGCGGCGGCGCAAAGGGCAGCCTGTATCAGCACGCTTGTCTTCATGCGCGGCATTGTAGGCTCTGCGCCCCGTCCTGGCAAGCCTGTTCCGTGTCTTTTTACAGGAGCCCCACCGCTATCTCGTCCGCCACCAGCCGCCCGCGCCGCGTCAACAGGAGCGCGCCGTCCCCGCCGCGCCGCGCCAGCCCCTCCCGCTCCAGCATGGAAACGAATTCCTCATCCTGCGCGCGCAGCATGGCGGCGGGAAGCCCGGTGTCGGTGCGCAGCATAAGCCCCAGCAGCTCCGTGCGGCGGGCCTCCGCGGATAGTTTCTCCGCGGTGCCGGGCGGCAGCTCACCCTGTGCGAGCGCGGCGGTGTACGCCGCGGTGTCGCCCGCGTTCTCGTAGCGCGTGCCGTCCACCGTGCCGCAGGCACCGGGCCCCAGGCCGATGTAGTCCTTTCCCTGCCAGCAGGCGAGGTTGTGCAGGGATTCCCCGCCCGTGCGCGCGTAGTTGGAGATCTCGTAGTGGCGGAATCCCGCGGAGGTGAGGATGTCCTCTGCCAGCTCGAAGAGCGCGGCGTCCCGCTCGTCGTCCCCGCTGCCGGCGTACCGGCGGTGGAAGGGTGTGCCTTCCTCCAGCGTGAGGCTGTACGCGGAGATGTGGTCCACGCCTAGCCGCACGGCCTCGCGCAGGGTGTGCTCCCACTCCTGCGCGGTCTGCCCCGGCAGCGCGAACATGAGGTCGATGTTGATGTGCGGCATGCCCGCGTCTTGCAGCATCTGCACGCTCTCTGCCACGTCGGCGGGCGTGTGCTCGCGCCCCAGGAGCTGCAGCAGGTGCGGCTCGAAGCTCTGCACGCCAAGCGACACGCGGGTGATGCCCAGCTCGCGCCATTGCCGCACCTTGGCGGGCGTGAACGTGGCCGGGTTCGCCTCGAAGCTCCATTCCTCCACCCGTGAAAAATCCGCCGCCTCCCGCAGACCCGCCACCAAACGCTCCAGGTGCGTGGGGGAGAGCATGCTCGGCGTGCCCCCGCCGAAGTACACCGTGCGCGGCGCAAACCCAGCCGGCAGCCGCAGGCGCGCCTCCCGCGCCACCGCCTGCACAAACCCGCGCATGTCCGTGCTGCCCGGCGTGTGCTTGAAGAACGCGCAGTACGGGCAGATGCGGTGGCAGAACGGGATGTGGATGTACAGGGACTCGGCCATTCCGGGGGAATTCGGGATTAAGATTAAGATGAAGATTAGGATTAGGAAAATTTTCTGGACGCGCACGCCCATTTTGCCCCACCGCGGGGGCAAAATCAATGCAAGTTTGCGGATTTTGTGGAAAAAATGAGAAATTTTGCTTGCATAACCGGGCGGGTTGTGTTTTACTTCCGCCGCACACGGCGCCGCCGCTGTAGCTCAGTGGTAGAGCAACGCATTCGTAATGCGTGGGTCGTCAGTTCAAATCTGACCAGCGGCTCTCTCCGCATCACCATGCGGGTGTGCTTACAGACACAGTGCCTCCGTAGCTCAGTTGGTAGAGCAGTTGACTCTTAATCAATTTGTCCGCGGTTCGAGCCCGCGCGGGGGTACCAGTCTGTAAGCCCACGGCCAAGTGCAACACAGAACCTCACGCCTCCGTAGCTCAGTTGGTAGAGCAGTTGACTCTTAATCAATTTGTCCGCGGTT
>JAUNNT010000021.1:0-1853 GCA_030531305.1 Akkermansia sp. | reverse complement strand
CGAGCCCGCGCGGGGGTATGCAGCAGGGGAAGGATTGAAAAATCCTTCCCCTGTTTCTATTTGCCGACTTGCTTGTCAACCGCGCCCGCTGGCCGGAATTCCTGCTACTTGAGGTAGGCGGTGAGCTGTTCCAGCGCGTAGAGAGGAATGCTGAGCAGGCCGTCCTTTTCCCCGAAATGGGCGAGGGAGCTGCGCACCGCCGTGTGCTGGGAGAACTTGGCGCGGTAGGCGGCGAGGCTCTTGGATTTCAGGTTGGTGCCGGATTTCACCTCCATGGGAATGTTCTGCCCCCCGTGCTGGATGATGAAATCCACCTCCGCCGCGCCGGTGGGGTTGGCCCAGTAGCCCACGGGCAAATCCTCGTTCAGCATGAGGGCTTGCAGGGCGTACTGCTCGGTGAGCGCGCCTTTGAACTCGCTGAACAGCGCATCGCCCTCCAGCACGGTGGCGGTGTCCAGCCCCGCCATGGTGCCCATCAGCCCGCAGTCCAGCATGTACAGCTTGAACGCGGAGTCGTCCAGATAGGCCTTGAGCGGCAGGGCGGGCTTGGTGGTGCGGCGCACCTTGTGGATGAGCCCGCAGGTTTGCAGCCACTCGATGGCCCCGTCGTAGTCGCGCCCGCGCGCGCCCTCGGCAATGCCGCGGTAGGTGAACTTCTTGTTCTCTCCGGCGAGCTGGCGGGGCAGGGATTCCCACACGGCGCGGATGCGCATGATGTTGGCGGGTTCCGTGTACTTGAAGAAGTCGGCCTCGTAGCTGGTCAGGATGCCGCGGTGGGCCGCGCGCGCAGCCTCCGTGTCCCCGGTGGCGGCAAAGGCGGCCACGGCCTCCGGCATGCCGCCCACGCAAAGGTACTGCTTCAGGTGCCGCTCGTACGTTTCGGAAAGGGCGTCTATCACGGAAGTGCGGCGCTCCAGCAGGTGCGCCGCCAGTTTTTCCCGGCCTATTCCTTCCAGGAACTCGCAAAAGCCCAGCGGGTGCAGATGGAAAAACTCCACCTGGCCCACGGGGAAGGACATGCGGCGCTTGCGCAGGGCGACCCCCAGCAGGCTGCCCGCTGCCACGATGTGGTACTGCGGCGCGTTTTCCCTCAGGAACTTCAGCGCGTTCAGGGCACGCTCGCTTTCTTGGATTTCATCGAGGATGAGCAGCGTGTCGCCCGGCGTGATGTCCGTCCCGCTCCGCACAGAGAGGATATCCATGATATCCCGCACATGCAGCGTGCCCGCGAACGCCTTGGCCGCTTCCGGGTTCTCCACAAAGTTCACGTACGCTTCCTTTTTGTAGGCTGTGCGGGCCAGCTCCCGCATCAGCCACGTCTTGCCCACCTGGCGCGCGCCGCCAACAAGCAGCGGCTTGCGCTGCCCGTCCTTACGGCGGCTCCATGCCACAAGTTTCTCTAATGCGTAGCGTTTCATGTTTTCCTGTGCCCTCCATCTTGCACGAATCCGCAGCGCTTGTCAACTGTTTCCTTCTAAAAATTGCCAAATCTGTACACTTTTCCAATGGAAAAGTTGCCAAACTTGCCACTTTTTCTGGGGGAAAGCCTTGGCTGATTTTAAAATCTCCTTGTGCATTTTGCCGGATTTGTCCTTAATGGGGTATAGGACAAAGCACAAAGCCATGAACCCGACTATTAGCCGTGTACGTATGCTGTTTGCCGCCGTGCCGTTGGATGCGCTTCCGCTGGAGATTCAGGAGGTGAAGGCCGGCAAGGCTGTCGCGCGCCGGGTGCGCGGCTGTGTGGGAATATAGCCCTATTTGAGCTTGGGTGCATCGAACTGCGGCATGTCGCGCAGGGCGGGCGCGGTGTCGCCCGTGGGCTGCGGCATGGGCTGCATGGTGGGAGCCTG
>JAUNNT010000105.1 GCA_030531305.1 Akkermansia sp. | reverse complement strand
AGGCATGTTTTGCATTTTTTCAGAAAAATGCAAAATGATTGTTGACTAATTCCCCCATGTACTACTACCTCAACAGCAAGAAAACCCCCACCGGCCCCCATTCCATAGAGGAATTGTGCGCCCTCCTGCAGCAGGGAACCATCACCCTGGAAACGCTCGCCGCTCCCGTGGGCGGCGATGCCTGGAAGCCCCTCGGCACCATCCTCACGGAGGCCTCCGCCGCAGGCGAGGACCTGCCGCCCGTGCCCGGCATCAAGGGCGAGGTTGCCTGCCCGTACTGCGGGCAGGAGTTCACCACGGAGCGCAAGGGCCTGCCGGAGCAGTGCCCGCATTGCGGCGCGGAGCTGCATGCGCAATCCGGCGGCCTGTGGCGCAACTTCGCCCTGGCGCTGAAGCGCTGCCTGGTGTTCCGCGGACGCTCCACGCGCAAGGAGTATTGGAGCGCTGTTTTGATCTATTGTGTGTTGTACATGCTGCTGGCCATGAGCTTGATAATCACCCTGGTTACACTGGAGGTGGGCGACCACATAGAGCATGGTACGGCGATATGGGTGGGTGCGGGTGCCTACGTGTTCATCTGCCTGAGCTCTATCCTGCTGTTTCTGGGGGTGCAAGTGCGGCGCCTGCACGATGTGGGTTGGAGCGGCTGGTGGGTGGCGGCGTCCATGCTGTTCGGCGTGGGATTCGGCTTCGCAGGCGGACAATACTCGAATGTATACGACCTGGCCGCCTCCCCGGTGTGGCGGTACGATGTCAACAGCCCCCGCGTGCACGAAATCGCCGCCCAAATGGCCGCGGAAGGTGATTTGTCACTGTCGGACCTGACACCGGTCCAGTCGTACGAGCTGCACAAGGCGGTGCTGGCTCAGCTGCGCCATGAGGCCGTGCAGTCGTACGATGAGGCGCAGATGCAATCGGTGAAGAGCCCCTGGATGCTGCTGGGCATCGTCGTCTACCCGCTGTGGATTCTCCTGTTCGTGCTGATGCTTCTGGATTCCAAGCGCGGCAGCAACAAGTACGGTCCCTCCGCCAAATACCCGCTCGGATAATCCCATGGGCACCATCTGGCAACATTTCGCCAACGCCTTCAGGCGCGAGAACTACGCCCGCATGGCCGGCCGCGCCACGCTGGCGGAATACTGGAGCTGCATGCTCTTCGCCCTGCTGTTCGGGTGCATCCCGCTCGGCATCATCGTGGCGGGGTGCGTGGCGTGCCTGGTGTCGCAGGCGGTGGGCGTGGTCATGCTGGCGGCGGGCTCCCTGGCGCTGCTGTTCTACGTGTTCTACACGGCGCTGCCCATGCTGGCGGTCTACGTGCGGCGCCTGCACGACGTGGGCTGGAGCGGCTGGTGGATTGCCGTGCAATACGGCATTGTGGCTGTCATGGCCGTGCTGGAGATCGGCATCTTCCTCCAATTCCAGATTGAATTCGCGCTGGACACCACGCAAATCCCCTTCATGACGATAGGGGAACTCTTTGCCCTGGCGCAGGATTTCCAAGCCTTCCAGCCCGCGTGGTTCAAGCTCTGCTGCGCCATAGCCGACCCCGCTCTCTCCCTGCTCACCCTGCTCCTGTTCGTCCTCACCCTCCTCCCCGGCGCCGCAGACAACAAGTACGGGCGCAAACCCGGCATCGGGGCGTGATTGGTATGCAATAATTGGTGGTAACGAGCGTATGAGAGCTGCAACCCTTGGCGTGTATCCACCCCGCACGGAGGCGGGGTTGTGGGGATAGTGATGTGTGCGGGGACATCCCCAGGGCTTACGCCCTGGGCTGGAAAAAGTGGTCGCCGCAAGGCGGCTCAAAACTAGCGCGCCAGACGGCGCGAAGCAGGAAAAAGCCCGCCCGGCACAACGCCGGACGGGCTTGAAAATTCCTAATCTTAATCCTAATCCTAATCCTCGGTTCAAATTTTGTGGTAGAACGAGGTTGTTCGGGGTATCA
>JAUNNT010000104.1 GCA_030531305.1 Akkermansia sp. | reverse complement strand
AGTATTCCAAATACTGTAGTTCTTGGTCCAGTAAGCCACCCTGCGCGTGGCAGCCCTAACAGGGGCTCGTCCTCCCGGCAGCGGACGTGTGTCGGTCATGAAAGGGAGTTCCGCCAGATTATATGGGTGGACATAAATTGCCAGGAAAAACGCGCGGATACACGCCAACGCCCGCTTGCTAACCGCGCTCGTTGGCATCAACCGTTGCATGCCCGTATTCCACGCTGTCCAGGTAGAGCCCCGCGGCGGGTGCGCCGTAGCGTGTCTTCTCCCCCAGCGGGTCGGTGAGCATGGATTGCAGCTCCGCAAGCGTGGTGCGGCCCAGGGCCACCTGGTGCGCGGAGCCGACGAGCAGGCGCACCATGCGGTACATGAAGCCGTTTCCGCGCAGGCGGATGCGCAGCAGGTCTCCCTGGCGTTCGCAGGTGGCGGAGTGGATGGTGCGCAGATAGAAATCCGCGGGCGGGTCCTGCGGCTCGTTGCCGCGGTTGGCGGCAAAGCGCCGGAAGTCGTGCTCGCCCACGAAGCATTGCAGCGCGCGCGCCATCAAATCCTCGTCCATGGGCTGGGGGCGGTGCCACACGCGGCCCGCCAGGAAAGGCGAGCAGACGGGCGCGCGGTTGATGATGTACTCGTACGTTTTGGCGGTGGCGGAGAAGCGCGCGTGGAAGTCGCGTCCCACTTCCTGCACGGCGAGGATGCGGATGGCTGCGGGCACGTTGGCGTTGATGGCGGCGAGCCAGTTCTGCGGCGTGAGCGAGCAGTCGTCCGGCACGTCCACGTGGAAATGCTGGTCGCGCGCGTGCACGCCGGCATCCGTGCGGCCTGCGGATGAGATGCGCAGCTGGGTGTGCAGCACGTTCTCGAACGCGGCCTCAATCACATCCTGCACGGTGTTGCCGCCGGGCTGGCTCTGCCAGCCGCGGAAGGGCTCGCCGTTGTAGGCGCAGGTGAAGTGCAGGCGCGGCATGCGGTGAAAGAAAAAGTCGTTTCAGAAAAAGGCCGCAGGCTCCGTTGCGCGGAAACCTGCGGCCTCGGTAAGGGTTCGTGCGGTCGTCCGGTTACACGTCGATGTCCGCGCTGTCCTCCTCGGAGTCGTCGTCGGCAGCGGGTTCCGGTTCCTCATCGGCTGCAGGCTCCTCGTCGGCAGCGGGAGCGGGCGGCGTGGCCGGCTCCTCTGCAGCGGCGGGTTCCTCCGCGGGGGCTTCATCCTCCTCGGCGGCGGGAGCCTGCTCTGCGGGCACCTCCACCAGGTCCTCGGAATCCCAGTAGGAGCCGCGCTCCTCAACATCCGCCACGTAGGACAGGGCGTCCACCATGGCTTCGGAACCGTAGCACTCCGCGAATGCGGGCGGGTTGTTGTTCTGGCGGGAAGTGGGGTTCTTCATGTACTCGTTGCCCTTCTTGAGGGCATCCGCAACCTTGGCGTCCGCACCGGCACCGGCGTTCGCGCCCACCGTCTGCAGCAGGCGGGTGTCGTCGATGTCGCCGTCAGAGCTGGTGACGGGCTTGCTGGCGCGCACGCGGCCAATCTCCTTGGCGAGTGCGGTGACGGCTGCCACGTAGTCTGCGGGGCCGCCCTGTTCCACGGGCTTCACGCTGTCGGCCAGCGGGTTGTAGTTAAGGCTGAGCACCTGCGCGGCGGCGTTCTGGAAACGCGTGTTGAGCACCTTCACGCGCGGCGCGGCGGCTTCCGCCGTCTTGTAGTCCGTCACCTTCTGGAGCTCGGCGGTCAAATCCTCCGCGAGCTGCTGTGCGGATTCCGTCTCCTTCTGGCAGGAGGTGAACAGGCCCATGGCGAGCATGGCGCAAGCGGGAATGAGGAAAATTCGTTTCATGGAAAGATAAAGTCTACGCTAAAATTATCAGGATTCCACCCGTATGTCAAGGCAAAGTGTGGGAGTTTTCAAAAAAAATCGCGTTTGCTCTCCGATGGGAGGAGTTGGGTTT
>JAUNNT010000078.1 GCA_030531305.1 Akkermansia sp. | reverse complement strand
AGCACGGGCAGCACGGGCAGCACGCGCGTGGCGTTCATCTGCCCCGCGCTCATGTCCAGGAAATCCGTGAGCGACGGGCTGCCGTCGCCGTGCACGGGGCAGACGCCGAGCGTCATGTCGCCCTTGGGGAAGTACTCCAGGTAGGTGGGGCGCACGTAGGTGGGTTTGCCGTCCTGCATGACGGACTCGAAACAGAAGTTGGTGGCGAGCTGGCCGGACATGCGGCAGATTTCCACCTCCTCGGTGTCGGAGGGCACGGGGATGGGCTTGTCCACCATCCCTGCCTGGGCGGCGGCGGCCAGCACCCTGCCCAGGATGGGCGCGCAGGTGTCGGATGCAAAAGCCTCCGCGTAGATGGGCTGGTGGTCGTTGAGGTATCCCACCCACACGCCGCAGGTGTAGGACGAGGTGTAGCCGAAGATGGCGTTGTCGGAGAAGTCGTAGTTGGTGCCGGTCTTGACGGCGCCGTTGAAGTTCTCCGGCAGGTAGGGGCGCACGCGCTGTGCGGAGCCCTTCTCCAGGGATTCCCGCATGATGGAGTGGATGCGGAAGGCGTTGCATGCGGAGGTGCCGGTGTGCATGCGGTGGGAGACGGCCAGCGGCTCCTCCCACAGGATCTTGCCGTTGCTGTCCGTAATCTTGGTGACGATATACGGCGCGATGGGGCGGCGTCCCGCGTTCGGGAAGACGGTGTAGGCCATGGTGACCTCCTTGAGGGAGGCGGGTTCCGCGCCGAGGAAGGCTCGCGGGTAGAACTGCGGCTTGGCCTCCGTGGAGCCCGCGTTGCGCGGCGGTGCCGTGATGCCCACGCGCTCCAGCGTTTCCGTGAAGCACTTCGCACCGCGGTCCGGGTCCGCCCCCAGCGCAATGCCCAGGCGGGCGGACGCGGCAACCTTGGACCACTCCAGCGCCTGGCGCGCCGTCACAGAATCCAGGTAGCGGCCCTTGGAAACCTCCATGCCCCACTCGCCCAGCACGCCCTCCGAACCGCCCATGCCCGCCAGGCGGTTGTCCATGGCGTCGTCCACCAGGCGGGAGCACGGCGTGTAGCCGTTCTCGAACGCGCACAGGTACAGGAACGGCAGCATGGCCGTGCCGAGCGGGCGGCGCCCGGCGTCGATGATGTCGAAGTTGTCGCGGTCGAAGCTGCGGCCGCCCACGTAGGCCAGCGTGCCGCCGGTGATGTTGTCCACGGCGTACACGGCGGCGTCCAGGTAGCGGTGCTGCTTGAAGCGCGGGTCGTTGGTCTGCTCAAAGGTGACGTGGTTGTAGCCCGCATGCTTCTCGATGGCGGCGAGCTGCTCCTTGACGGCCTGCTCTGCGGCCTCCTGTATGCGGCGGTCGATGGTGGTGTGAATCTTGATGCCGCGGCTCTTGAGGATTTCCTCGCCGCGCACGGGGTCGCGGAAGATGTCGATGGCTTTCTGCTGGATGAGCGCGTGGAGATGGGAGACGTTGCGGCGGAGGGGCTTGGGGTTGAGCCCGAGCGGCTGGGCCTTCACGCGCTCGGCCTCATCCTCGGTAATGTAGCCGGAGCGCACCATGCGGTCCAGCACGTCGTTGCGCCACTCCTGGTTGAGCTTGGGATTGCGGATGGGGTTGTAGTTCTCCGGGTTCTTGATGAGAGCGGCGATGCTGGCAGCCTCTCGCACGGTGAGGTCGGCCGGCTCCTTGCCGAAATAGCCCAGCGACGCCGAGCGGATGCCGTAGTACCCGCGCCCGAAACACACGCGGTTGAGGTAGAACTCCAGGATCTGTCGCTTGTCGTACTTGTCCTCGATGCGGCGCGCCAGGAAGATTTCCACGATCTTGCGCTCGTAGCGGCTGCCGCCCATGGCCTTCACGCGCTCCTCCAGGTCGTACGCGTTGCGCGCCAGCTGCTGGGTGATGGTGGAGGCGCCCTGATTGGCCTCGCCCTTGCGGGCGGCTGTCTCTTTGGCCGCGCGCAGGATGCCCATGGGGTCGTACCCGTGGTGCTCCCAGAACGTCTTGTCCTCCTGCGCAATCAAGGCGTTAATCATGGCGTTGGACACCTTGTCCAGCGTCACATAGCTGCGGTTCTCATCGTAAATGCGGCCTATTTCCTCTCCGTTGCGGTCGTAGATGATGCAGGGGTGGTCCAGGTTGTTGATGTCCTCCAGGTTGAACTCGTCCGCGTACTTGCTGTACTTGGCCGTCACCACGTCAAACGCGAACCAGCCCACCCCCGCGCCGATGAGGGCGATGACAATGCAGATGGCCAAAAACCGCCACAGGCAGCACCCCTTGCGCCGCCGCGCCGTCTTGCGCGCCAACTTGTCCGTGTGCGCGCGCCGCCGCCGTTCCGCGGCCGCCATCCGGCTCTTCTGGTACTCGTCCAACTGGTCCATACTCCTGCGCGCGCATTATACCAGCGCGCGCGGGCATGCGCAAGCCGCATTTCTGTACGCACGCAGGGCGTGTACAGAAAGGGACCGCCCGGAAAGCCGGGCGGTCCCTGATTGGGGAAATGTGGGGTTGGCGTTACTGCTGCTGGCCGCCCTGCTGCTCGGCCTGCTGGCGCATCTGCTTGATGCGCTGCAGCATGGCGGCGGGGTCGGCGAAGTCGCGGTCCAGCTGCTGCTTGACCTGTGCGGCCACCTGCGCGGGCAGGGTGTCAAGGATTTCGCGGCCCACCTTCTCGGCGGCCTTGATGTCCTCCACGGTCTCCGCGCTGTTCACCAGGGCGGTGAACTTCTGGTCCAGCAGGTAGCGCTTGTTCTGCGGCATGGTGACGGCCAGGCACTCGTCCACGGTCTTGACCCACTCCTCGGTGGTCTTGCAGGCCATGATCTTGTCCTCGAACTCCTTGCGCTGCTTCTCGGCGTTCTCCTTGGCCTTGGTCTTGTAGCCTCCGGCGGCCAGGACCGAGGGGTCCATAGTGGCGTACACGGCGTCCAGCGCGGCCTCCTTCTCGGCATCCGGCAGCTTGTTGGCGGCCTTCATGTCGTCATGGGCCTTGATGGCCTTGTCGAGCGCGGCCTGCAGGTCGGCCATGGTGCGGTATCCGCCGAAGCCGCCCACCACGGTACCCTTGTAGGTGACCACCAGCATGGTGGGGAAGCCGTTGATCTTGTACTGGTTGCAGAGCTGCTTGTTCTGGGCCTGGAGCTCAGGGGTGAGCTTGCCCATGTTGCGGGGCACGTCCACCTCCATGAGCACGAACTTGTCCTTGGCGTACGCCTCGAACTCCGGCTTGTCGAGCACCTCGGAGCGCAGCTTGATGCACCAATGGCACCAGTCGGAGCCCGTGAAGTCCATCAGGATGAGCTTGTGCTCCGCCTGGGCCTTGGCCTTGGCGGCGTTGAAATCGCTCATCCACTCGGCGGCAAACGCCGGCGCGAACAGCGCCGCCGCCACTGTCAATGCAAGGAATTTCTTGAACATGAGTACAATATACACCCACGCGCACGCCCTGTCAAAGCGCAAATGAGGATGCATGCGATTTACAATTGACGATTTTTAAAGTTTGGCTGGATGATTCTCAACCAGGATAGACCTAGTCGGTCGGTTGGTCATTGCCAAGAGTAGCGACAAACGAGGTCAAGCCATCGATATGCTCGCTCAGTTCGGGCTTGATTGCCGCACCCATAGGGTCTAAAACGAAATCAACGCCCTCTCGCCTGACAAATTTGGCAGCAGGAACAAAATCGCTGTCGCCGGCAATCAACACAATCTTGTCCACCTGTTTTTTCAATGCCATGGAAACGAGATCTATGCCAATTCGCGTGTCAACTCCCTTTTGCTTGATGGAGAGAGAAAAATCGGCAGGAGTCAAATCTCCAATGGTTTTTCTGCCGTTCAGCAACGCTCTGGTTGCATCGGAAGTCAAGTTGTAAGCGGCTTGTTCATCGGCCAACTTTCCAAGGCGCACAGCAAATTTCCGCTTGGTGCGCAGAGCGTTCAAGAACTCGGTGTTCCAAAGGTAGAGCGGCTCCTTTTTCAAATCCACGACCTTTTTGAGCAAGGGGTGGAATATCTGCTTGCCGGAAGGGGCGCAGTCGTAGTAGAGGACCCTGTAGAGGTAGCAATCCTCCCTATCGTGCGCTATATGCCGCATACAGTACTTGTACAAAGTGTCGGCAGCGGCTTCAGGGGATTCGTTACCCATGAACTTCACAATTTTGCGGCGATAGAAGCCGCCGTCTACGAGGATGGCTGTTTTAATCATGGCATAAAAAAGCCCCCACGTTCATAGACTCCCGGATAATGGGATAATTACTAATGGGGGCGGATAAGGTTTCGCGGGAATTCCTCCCAACGAGCCCAATCTACCTCGCTGCGTTGCTGTTGTCAATGTTTTTTTGCGTCTGCGCTTCGTGTTTTACGCCACCCGAATTTGGGAGACAATGTTTTTTCCGGCTGACTTGCAATGTGGTTGCGGCGGGGGTGATTTTGGTGTAAAGTTTGCGCGTATGTGGCACGGGAGGTTTACAGAGGCGCCGGCGGACCTGGTACTGCAGTACGGGGAGTCGGTGTCGTATGATTGGAAGCTGTATCGGCATGATATAGCGGGGTCCATAGCGCATGCGCGCGCCCAGCGGGAAGCCGGCCTGCTCACGCCGGAGGAGTTTTCCGCCATCGAGCGCGGGCTGAAGGAGATTTTGGAGGACATCGAGGCCGGCAAGTTCCAATGGGACACCAAGCTGGAGGACGTCCACATGAACATCGAGGCGGAGCTCACGCGGCGCATCGGCGCGCCCGGCGCCAAGCTGCACACCGCCCGCTCCCGCAACGACCAGGTGGCCACCGACACCCGCCTGTACTGCCGCGCGCAGGTGGATGCCACGCTGCCGCTGGTCCATGCGCTGCAACTGGCGCTGGTGGACAAGGCGGAGGAGTACGCGGAGGTTCGCCTGCCGGGGTTCACGCACCTGCAGCACGCGCAGCCCGTGACGGTGGGGCACCACCTGCTGGCGTACGTGGAGATGCTGGCGCGGGATGCGCAGAGGCTCACTCAGTGCCGGGAGCGGCTGAACGTGTGCCCGCTGGGCAGCGGGGCCATCGCCGGCTCCACCATCAACCTCAACCGCCAGGCCATTGCGGAGGAACTGGCCTTCGACGCCGTGACGGAGAACTCCATGGACGCCATTGCGGACCGCGACTACATCATGGACTGCCTGTACTGCCTGGCCGTCATCGGCACGCACCTCTCCCGCCTGAGCGAGGACCTGGTGCTGTGGAGCAGCGCGGAGTTCGGCTTCTGCACGCTTTCCGATGCGCACACCACGGGATCCAGCCTGATGCCGCAGAAGAAGAACCCGGACGTGTGCGAGCTGACGCGCGGGAAATGCGGCCGCCTGTACGGCAACCTGGTGAGCGTGATGGTGGCCGTGAAGGGCCTGCCGCTCACCTACAACCGCGATTTGCAGGAGGACAAGGAACCCCTGTTCGACTCTTTCGAGACCGTCTCCCTGGCCCTGCGGGTGAACGCGGAGATGATAGCCGCCATGCGCATCAACGCGGAGCGCTGCGCCGCCGCGGTGGCGGACCCGCTGCTGCTGGCCACGGACCTGGCGGATTATCTTGTGCGGCGGGGCGTGCCGTTCCGCCAGGCGCACGAGCTGGTGGGCAAGGCGGTGGCGCTCTCTGTGCAGACGGGCACGCCGCTGGACAAGCTCACCACGGAGCAGTACAGAAAGATTTCCCCGGAGTTCGGGGAGGACGCGGCGCAGGTGTTCAGCCTGGACCGCGCGTTCGCCCTGCGCACCAACCCCGGCGCACCCAACCCCGCCAACACCGCACGCCGCATCCAGTTCTGGCGGCAAATCCTTTCTCAACCATAACCCATCCCACCATGCAACCGCTCACTGAATCCATCGGCAAATACCTGCTCACCGTCGTAGCTCCCCTCATCCAGAACCCCGACAGCGCGGAGCTGCGCGTGGCCGCTTCCGACGACGGCAAGTACATCCGCTTCCGCCTCATCCTGGAACAGGTGGACGTCGCCCGCGTCATCGGCCGCAACGGCATGACCGCCTCCGCCATCCGCTCCCTCGCCAAGGCCGCCGGCGACAAGCAGGGCGTCAAGGTGGTGGTCCACATCCTCTCCAAGGAGGAGGCCGCAGAGGAACAGGCCTAATGTTGATTTTCCCCTGAAGCGGGGAACGTCCCGCCATGCAGGAGCTTTTCCCCAGCTCGCCGCTCCAGGCACGCCGCGCCGCGCGCGTGCTGGTGGACGGCTTGAACGACATGGTGCTGGACTACGCCGTGCCGGAGGGCATGGAGGGCGTGGTGCGCGGCAGCCGCGTGGAGCTTCCCCTGCGCAACCGCCACGCCACAGGCACGGTGCTGCAGGTGGTGGAGGACGGCGAGTGGGAGGGCCAGCTGCGCCCGCTGGCGCGCCTGGTGGCGGACGAGCCTGTGGTGTCGCCCGTGCTGATGGACATTGCGGAATGGGCCGCGCGCTACTACGCCGTGCCCGTGGAGCAGATGATCCGCTGCATTGTGCCGGAACCCGTGCGCCAGGAGCGGCACGAGGAGAAGACCCGCAAGGTGGTGGTGCTCGTCCAGATGCCGGACGACGAGAAGATGAACAAGATCAACGCGCGCGCCCCGCGCCAGGCTTCCGTGCTGCGCTACCTGCACGCCAGCGAGGGCAGGCGCGAGCCGCTGGCCGACCTCGGCGGCACTCCCGCGCTCAACGCCTGCCGCTCCCTGGAGAAACAGGGATTCGTCCGCATCGAGGAGGAGGCCGTCCACCGCGACCCCGCAGGCAAGGAGGAATTCGCCCTCTCCCAGCCGCTCCAGCTCAACGAGGAGCAGGCCGCTGCGCTGGAGGCCGTCAACAGGGCCGTGGATGCCCGCAGCACCAAGCCCCTGCTGCTACAGGGCGTCACGGGCTCCGGTAAGACGGAGGTGTACCTGCAGGCGGCGCGCCGCGTGATGGATGCCGGGCGCGGCGTGCTCATCCTGGTGCCGGAAATCTCGCTCACGCCGCAGACTATGGCGCGCTTCAAGAGCCGGTTTGCGGACATCCCCGGCGCGGTGGCCATCCTGCACAGCGCCATGAGCGACGGCGAACGCTTCGACGAGTGGCACGCCATCCGCAAGGGGCGCGCCCGCATTGCCATCGGCCCGCGCTCCGCCGTGTTCGCACCCGTGCAGAACCTCGGCCTCATCATCGTGGACGAGGAGCACGACTCATCCTACAAGCAGGAGAACAGCCCCCGCTACCACGGGCGCGATATCGCCGTGCTGCGCGCCGCCATGGAGGGCGCCACCATCGTGCTCGGCTCCGCCACGCCCTCCCTGGAATCACTCCACAACGCCCACACGGGGAAATACGAGATGCTGCGCATGGACCACCGCGCGGACGGCCAGCGCCTGCCCCTCACCCGCGTGCTCGACATGCGGACCGAGGCCAAGGACAAGCGCAACCTCGGCATCCTCTCCGAACGCCTGCGCATGGCCATCGACGACCGCCTGCACAAGGGCGAGCAGGTCATCCTGCTGCTCAACCGCCGCGGGTTCGCGCGCGCCCTGCAATGCCCGGACTGCGGCTACGTGGCGGAATGCCCGCACTGCTCGCTGCCCATGACCTACCACGCCACGGAGAACCGCCTCATCTGCCACATGTGCGGGTACCGCGCCGTGGTGCCCAACCGCTGCCCGGAGTGCCACTCCGATGCCATCCTGCTGGAGGGCTACGGCACCCAGAAGGTGGAAATGGTGCTGCAGCGCTGCTTCCCGGGCGCCCGCGTGCGCCGCGTGGATGCCGACGTGACCGCCCGCAAGGGGGCCCTGAGCGCCATCCTGCACGAGTTCCGCGGCCGCCGCATCGATATCCTGCTGGGCACCCAGATGATTTCCAAGGGGCTGGACTTCCCCGGCGTCACCCTCGTGGGCGTGCTCAATGCCGACCTCGGCCTCTGCATCCCCGACCCCCGCGCCGCCGAGCGCACCTTCCAGCTGCTCACCCAGGTGGCGGGCCGCGCCGGGCGCGGCGACGTGGACGGCGAGGTCATCATCCAGACCTACTCCCCCCAGGCCACCGCCATCCAGTTCGCACGCCACCACGATACCGACGGATTCTCGGAGTCGGAGCTGGCGCTGCGGCAGCAGTTCGCCTTCCCGCCCTTCACCCATCTGGCCGTGCTCACCGTGCGCTCCGAGCAGGAGGAGCTGGCGCGCTTCTCCATCGCCACCCTCTACAAGCGTCTCCGCGCAGCCCTGCCCCCCGCCGTGGAAATCACGGAGCCCATGCCCGCCCCCATCGCCAAGGCCCACGGCCAGTTCCGCTTCCAGTGCATCATCAAGTCCGCCTCCTCCCGCCTAGTGGCCGATACGTGCTCCAAGGAAATCGCCAACCTCCACCACGGTGAGGAAATCACCGTCTCCCTGGATATCGACGCCTATTCCTTCTTGTAACCCCGCGCCGTTCTCGGGCACTTTCCATCGCGTTGAACTATGGCTGCCCGGCTCTCAGGCGGGCATGACTGAAGAGATATTGCGCGCCCCTTTGCAAAGCCAATGCCAGAAGTATGGCAAATGGTATGGCTACGGCATAGCAGCCCACTTGGAGAAGAAGGGAATCTCTATATGCCGTGTCCCACAAGCCTGAGTATTTCAAACCAAAACGTATAATCGGCAACGGCATGTAGTTGTGTGAGAGGTATATCACAATGCTACATGAGGAAATAGTGGAAACTATACGCGAGGGAGGAAGGGATATCTTGTTGAAAAAAGTGAAAAGCAAAGCGCTTAAAACAATCGGCAAGCAACCTTGGGCATTGAGATGGGGATGAAACTCGGCACCCTCCGTATAGCATGGGCTGATCCACACGGCACAGCATATAAGCAATATAATAAATACCGTTCCTATTGTGGTGGCATTGAACCAGCGCCATTTGTTTTGCTTGCAGAATATATATATGCAATAACCCAGCATATAATGCCCTATAAAGAACATGCCCTTGAACCAATTAATGCCGTATGATGCGTAATCCGCCCCCAAACAGGGTATCAGCAGATAGTTCGTGGCTGCGAATACAGCGGCTGTCAGCAGGCAGAAATGAATGAAGCTCACCCGTTCCCTTATCCATACCAAGATGGGAGTGAGCAGATAGAGACCCATCAGCGCTGGAATGAACCACAAGACACCTGTTCCTCCACGTACAAACCATGTATGGTAAAAAGAAACTAAATCTGTGTCCCAAACGCTTGTCCCCTCGTGATAACTTATGTTAAGTATCTGGAAGAACGAGCCAACTATGAAAAAGAATATGCTCCATGGGAGAAGACGCGAAAAACTTCGACGATAGAAACTGATGACGGACGTGATTTTCTTACTGATCATAAATGCCCCGCTCAGCATGAAAAATGGGGGCAAGCCCATGCATAGCACCAGTTGAAGGAAGGCGTATATAGCACTCTCGGCGCTTCCCTGCTGTAGATGGAGCTTCGTTGTCTCTAGGCCTGTAATATGTAGGCACACAATCAACAATGTGCATATAACACGCAGATAGTCCAGTTCAATGTTTCGGGGAGCTGCTTGTTTTGTTCGCGTGGGTATGGTCTTCATTGAAATTTACGTCAAGGTTGCTCTATGAGGCTTGTGAAAACCTGCCGTCAGTGTAACCATTGCTAATGGGTGTCTGGTAGCCTGTTTCATCAACTAATTCAATTGTTGCCATGT
>JAUNNT010000020.1:33370-36649 GCA_030531305.1 Akkermansia sp. | reverse complement strand
CACCCGTGGCGGCACCCGCCCCCGCCGGTGCCGGAACACCCGTCCCCAGCCCGCTCGCCGGCAAGGTGGTCTCCCTGGATGTGCAGCCCGGCACCGCCGTGAAGAACGGCGACAAGATCATGACCCTGGAGGCCATGAAGATGAACACGGACATCTACGCGCCCGCGGACGGCACGGTTGCCAGCTTCGCCGTGGCGGTGGGAGACGCCGTGCAGGAGGGCCAGCCTCTCGCGTACCTGGCGTAAGCGCCGCCGCGCAGGGCCCGCGCCCCCCGCGCGGGCGCATCGGGCATATACCCAACCAAACAAGATTTCATCTATGCAAGAACTCATCAATTCCTTTGCCGACTTCATCGGCGGCATGGGCATCTTCCAGATGACCTGGCAGATGTACGCCATGTGGGGCATTGTGGCGGTGCTGCTGTTCCTTGGCGTGGCCAAGCAGTTTGAACCGCTGCTGCTCGTGCCCATCGCCTTCGGCGCGCTCATTGCCAACATCCCGGACAACGGCATGGTGATTTCCCAGGCACACAAGCAGGTGGTCTCCGTGCGCGACGGCGTGGTGGACACCTCCGGCCGCATGTGGGACGTGGGATACATCACCGCCACCCTCACTCCCTTCGCTGACCAGCAGGGCGAGGACCAGGTGGCCAGGGACCTCTCCCCCGAGGAGAAGGCACGCTACAACGAAGCCATGGCCGAGCCCCAGACCGTTGCCCCCTACGTGAACCCGGATACCGGGCTGCCTGAGAAGGGCAAGTACGAGGTCACCGGCCAGAAGAACCAGAAGGTGCTGCTGAGCCTCAGCGGCGGCCTGTTCGACTTCCTGAGCCAGGGCATCAAGTGTGAGATATTCCCCGCGCTCATCTTCCTGGGCGTGGGTGCGCTCACGGACTTCGGGCCGCTGCTGGCGTCCCCCAAGGCGCTGCTGCTGGGAGCGGCGGCGCAGGGCGGCGTGGCGTTCACCTTCCTGGCCGCCATGGCCCTGGGATTCACCCAGGGGCAGGCGTCCTCCATCGGCATCATCGGCGGCGCGGACGGGCCCACCTCCATCTTCCTGGCCAGCAAGCTGGCGCCGGAGCTGCTGGGTGCCATCGCCGTGGCCGCCTACACGTACATGGCGCTGGTGCCGCTGATACAGCCGCCGTTCATGAAGCTCTGCACCACGGAGGCGCAGCGCAAGATCAAGATGAAGAGCCTGCGCAAGGTTTCCAAGGGTGAGAAGCTGTTCTTCTGCTTCGTGGTCACGCTGGTCACCATCCTGCTGTGCCCGGATGCGGCGCCGCTGCTGGGCATGCTGATGCTGGGCAACTTCCTGCGCGAGTGCCAGGTCACCGAACGCCTGGTCAACTGCGCCCAGAACGAGCTCATGAACATCACCACCATCCTGCTCGGCGTCTCCGTGGGCCTCACCATGCAGGGCGTGCGCTTCATGCAGACCCAGACCCTGCTCATCATCGGCCTGGGCGTGGTGGCGTTCGCCGTGGCAACCATCTGCGGCCTGCTCTGCGCGCAGGTGATGAACCTCATTCCCGGCTGGCGCAAGAACCCCATCAACCCGCTCATCGGCTCCGCCGGCGTCTCCGCCGTGCCCATGGCCGCGCGCGTCTCCCACAACGTGGGCCAGAAGGCGGACCGCACCAACTTCCTGCTCATGCACGCCATGGGCCCGAACGTGGCCGGCGTCATCGGCACCGCCGTGATTGCGGGGTACTACATCACCACCCTGAGCCACTGAGGGATTTACAATTGACGATTGACGATTGACAATTTGTAAATGAGGCGGCGTTCGCCGCGGAAATTTCAAAAGCCGGTCCGGCGTTCCGCCGGGCCGGCTTTTTGTGCATTGGTGCCACCCATGCCAAATGGTCACTTCTGCGGCTGGGAGGGTTCCTCCGGCAGGAGGGAGCGGAGCTTGGCGCCGAGGTCGGGGTTCTGCTCGGTGATGGCGTCCAGCATGGCGGGGGTCCAGGGCTGCATGAGGAAGGAGGTGCACTGCAGGCAGATGAACATGACGATAACGGCCATGACGGTGCGCATGCCGGCGGAGGGCACGGGGGGCTTGCAATCCTGCACGGCGCCGGTGCGGATATCCCACACGGTGATGCCTTGGCGGCGCATCTGCCAGCGGGAGAAAAGCATGGTGAAAATCGGCAGGATGGAGAGCATCATGCCCAGGCCGAGCACGAACACCAGCAGCGTGCGCGCAAACGCACGCCCGAAACTCAAACGGGCAAGCTGCCCGTCCTGCATCCGCGCGCCCATCATCCGCACGCGCAGGCGGAAAAGCGCCTTGCCGGGCGTGGTGCCGCATGTGCAAAGCAGCAGCGGCTCCAGCACCAGCATGCCCAGCCAGAACAGCGGGTTGCTCGGCAGGTACGCCATGTTGAACGGCATGTGCTGCACGTACAGCACAAAATACACCAGCACGGTGTAGAGCGACATGTCCACCAGGCGCGCCACGAGCCGCACACCCGGCGACGGCAGGTACAGGCGCTCCACGCCCTGCGGCATGTCCGCCTCGGTGGGGGCTTCCGCGGGCCGCATGTCCATGGTGGGCGGGGTGTCGCGGTCGTCCAGCTCCGGCATGGGGTCGTTGGGGTCGTAGGTGATGTGCTTGGGGGCGCGCTCCGTGAGGAAGTCCGTGAGGGCGGGCAGGTCTCTCAGCGGCACCCAGCCGACCGCACCCGCGTGCCAGCCGAGCGTTTTCGCGGAGAGCTCGCCCGTACGCACCTTGGAAATCATGTCCGGCACGGTGGCGGGACCGCAGCGTTTCCTCTCCTTGTCTATCCAGTATATGTCCATGCGCGGCGGGTTAGTTGGAACGCAGGGCCTTGGCGGGGTCCTGCCGCGCCACGAGGAAGGCGGGGATGATGGATGCCGCCGTGACCATGAGGAACGCCTTGAACGCCTGCCAGGCGAACATGGCGGGGTCGTACACGGCCGGCAGCGTGATGCCGTGCGCCTCCATCGGGAACGGGTCCATGCCGATGCTGGCCATGGCCGCCTGGATCTCCAGGCGGTAGTGGAGGGTGAGGATGGCGAGCAGCACGCCCAGCACGGCGCCGAAGAAGCCGATGATGACGCCCTGCCAGGTGAAGATGCCCATAATCTTGGCGGGGGTGGCGCCCATGGCCTGCAGAACGGCGATTTCACGCTTGCGCTGCATGGACACGGTGAACATGACCGCCATGATGCAGAAGCTGGCGATAAGGGAAATCACGGAGAGCACGAAGCCCATCATCACGCGCTCGTTGGCGATGAGCTGGTGCCATTCCTC
>JAUNNT010000020.1:15901-33359 GCA_030531305.1 Akkermansia sp. | reverse complement strand
AACGGCGGGACCACGGGATGACATCCCACATGCGCCCGGTGGGGTACTCTGCGCAGGGCTCCATCGGCGGCGGCAGCTGCGCCCACAGCTGGGACTCGATGGGACCGGGGTTGTTGGCGTCCTGCACGCGCACGCAGATGCCGTTGATCACGCTCTTGCCGCCCGTGGAGAGACCCAGCATGTCCTGCGCGATTTGCAGGGGCATGTAGACATTCGGGCCGGGCATGTTCTCCGGCGGCTGGTAGATGCCCACGATGGTGAGGTCCACGGGCATCACCATCTCGTTGATGCCCTTCACGGCCTTGCCGTCCTCCTTGTCGCGGTCCAGCGCGGCGAGCCCGGCGAGGGTGTCGTTCCAGCGCTTCTGGTCCTCCGCGGAATAGGGGGTGTCGTTCTCGTGCGCCTGGATGATTTGGAAAAGGGTGTCCAGCGCGTCCCGCTCGCTCTCGCGGAGCTTCTTGGCGGGCATGTTGAAGAGCACGCCCAGCATGCGGTCCACCTTCTCGCGCGCAACCGTGCGGGAACCATCCTCCGCGGCAGCGGATCCGTCAAAGAACGTGGACGACGCCTCCTTGAACTCCTTGCTCTCCTGCGTGAGCAGGGGCTCCTGAATCATGGCCCAGATGTCCGCAATCTCGTCGATGCTGCCCACGGGGGTGATGTGCAGGGAATCGCCGATGCCCAGGCCTAGCGATTTGGCGGTGGTGGCGGACACCACGCACTCCTCGTTCAAGCCCTCGCCGAAGTCGAACGTGCCTTCCTTGAGCATGGGCAGGAGCGGCTGCAGCTGCGAATCGTTGTGCGGCTCCACCGCGTTGAAGCGCACCGTGATGCGCCCGGCGGAGCTTTGCGCGAAGGCGTCGCTCTCCAGCATGGGGTACACGCTCACCACGCCGGGGATGGCCGCCAGCTTCTCCTGAAGCGCGGGCCAGTCCACCTGCTCGTCCGAAATGCCGAGGTGCTGGAAGCCGTCGTTCTGGTCGATGACGAAGTGCGGCGCGAAGGCAAGCACGCGGCTCTCCATCTCGTTCTGCAAGCCCTCCATCACGGACAGCACCACGATGAGCGCCGTGACCCCCAGCGCCACGCCCGCCAAACATATCAGGGTGATGATGGAGAACATGCTGCGCAGCGGATTGAGGTATCTCACCGCCAGCATCAGGCTCAGGTTGCGTCTCAGCAGCTTCATGCGTCGCTCCACAGTATCTCCCATTCCTCACCCGCGCGCAAGCATAATCCCCGCCATGTGGCTACTTGGTAATCATGCGGATAATTTTGCGCTTGAGGTTGGTGAGGGGGAGGTAGCGCAGGGGGATATCCAGGAGGGTGGTGTTGGTGAGGACGGATTTGCGGTATGAGAAAGCATCGAATCCGGCCTTGCCGTGGTAGGCGCCGATGCCGCTGGGGCCGATGCCGCCGAAGGGCAGGCCGGGGACGCCGAGGTGCAGCAGGGTGTCGTTCACGCAGCCGCCGCCGAAGGGGAGGCTGCGCAGCAGGCGGCGGCGGTTGCGCAGGGAGGATGAGAAGATGTAGCAGGCCAGCGGCTTGGGTAGGCCGCGCACGATGCTCTCCGCCTCGTCGAGGTCCTTGATTTCAATCACGGGCAGGAGCGGGCCGAAGATTTCCTCCCGCATGATGGGTGAGAGCTGGGTGACGCCGCCGAGCAGGGTGGGCTCCACGCGCATGGTGTCCATGCTGCCGCGGCCGCCGCAGAGCACGCGGGCGTCCTTCATGAGCGCGCCGAGGCGCGCCATGTGCTCCTGCGAGATGATGCGTGCGTAGTCGGGGTTGTGCAGCGGGTCGTCGCCGAGCATGCGCTTCACCTCGTCGGCGAAGGCCTGCACAAAGGCGTCTTTCTTCTCGCGGGCCACCAGCACGTAGTCCGGGGCCACGCAGGTCTGCCCGGCGTTGATGATCTTGCCGAAGGCGATGCGGCGTGCGGCGAGCTTCACGTTGGCGGTGGCGTCCACAATGCAGGGGCTCTTGCCGCCCAGCTCCAGGGTGACGGGAATCAGGCGCTCGGCGGCGGCGTGCATCACCTCGCGCCCGATGGCGGGGCTTCCGGTGAAGAAGATGCAGTCGAAGGGCTCGTGGAGCAGCTGGCGCGCAATCTCCGGCCCGCCCTGCAGCACCGCCACGTAGTCCTCGGAAAAGCGCTCGGCAATCATCTGGGCCAGCAGCTTGTTGGTGCGCGGCGTGTACTCCGAAAGCTTGAGCACGGCGGTGTTTCCGGCGGCGAGGGCGCTCACCAGCGGGTCCAGCGCCAGCAGCACGGGGTAGTTCCACGGGCTGATGATGAGCGCGCAGCCGTACGGCTCCACCCGCACGCGGGAAAAGGCGGGGAAGAACGTGGCGGGCGTGTGCACCCAGCGCGTGCGCGACCACGACCGCATGTGCCGCAGGGCGTGGCGGATGCTGCGCTGCAGCATGCCGATTTCCGTGAGGCGCGCCTCATCCTCGCTCTTGCCCAGATCCGCCTGCAGGGCGGCGCAGAGCTGCGGGGTCCACTCCCTCAGGGCATCCTGCAGGGAATGCAGGGCGCGCTTGCGGAATCCCAGGTCCAGCGTGGCTTGCGACTGGAAGCGGCGGCGTTGCTTTTCAAGGATGGGGAACATGCGGCGGAACAGTTGAATGGGGCTAGGCGTTGCGGTCGGCGGCGGCGCGGGTGAGGCGGTCCATCATGGCGGCGCCGAGCCCCACGGTGGGCAGCTCCTCCGCCACGATGGCGTCCACGTCCTCGCACTCGTCCATGGCGCGCATCACGGCGAAGAGGCGCACGGCGGCCTCCGCCAGGCGCCCGCTGCCGGGGGAGAGGGACATCTTCTCCACCCAGCAGTCCATCTGCGCGAGCTTGGATTCTCCCTTGTAGGAGATGAGGCCGTACCGCACGCCGGGCTGCGGGGTGAACGGCCCGAACGGGCTGCAAAGGGTGAGCGGCTTGCTCGGCGCGTAGTGGCTCTTGAGCTGGCCGGGCGCGTTCGGCGCGGAGGGGGCGTCTTCCTGCGCCCCCTTCTTGGCGGGTTTGAGCACGCGGCAGACCTCGCGCAGCTTCTCGCGCGTGATGGGACCCTCCCGCAACACGCGCACGGCGGGGTTGCCCTTGTCGTCCAGACAGGGGGCCAGGATGGTGCTCTCCAGCCCCTCGGAGCATGCGCCTGCATCCAGCACCAAGGGGATGGCACCGCCCAGCTCCTTGAGCACGGCGGCGGCGGACGTGGGGGAGATGTGGCCGAAGCGGTTGGCGCTCGGCGCGGCCACGGGGTGGCCCAGTGCCTTGGCCACGCCGCGCATGGCCTCGTGGCTGGTCACGCGGCACGCCACGGTGGGCAGCCCGCTGGTCACGATATCCGGCACGCACGCTCTGCGCGGCAGCACGAGCGTCATCGGCCCCGGCCAGAACTCCGCGGCCAGCGTGTCCACCAGCCCGCGCAGCCCCTCCGGCACATCGGCAATCTCATGCACGGCAGCGGCGTTCGGCAGGTGACAGATGAGCGGGTCGAAATGCGGGCGCTCCTTCACGGCGAACACCTGCGCCACGGCATCCGCGTTGAAGGCGTCCGCGCCCAGCCCGTACACCGTCTCCGTGGGAATGGCCACCAGCTGCCCCTCCGCCAGCAGCGCGGCCGCCTCGCGGTACGCCGCGCGGCAATCCTCCAGCGGGTCTATCTCCAAAACTCTCGTCTCCATCTGCGCGCATGATAGCCCGCGCGGGCGCGCGTGTCAATGCCCGCGCGCTGCCAAGGCGGGATATTTCGTTTTGATTGACAAATTGCCGCAGGGCGGTAGAATGCTTGCATGAGCATGAAAACCATCATCACCGCGGTGTGCGCCGCGCTCGCGCTGTGCGGCACCTGCCGCGCCGATTCCCTCACCGACATGAACGCCAGGAACGCCAAGCTGCCGGACTACAAGGCCCTGCACAACAAGATCGACAACTTCTCTAAGCCGATGATGTGGCTCTTTGTGGGCGACAGCATCACCCACGGCTGCATGCACACGCACACGGAGCGCAACTTCGTGGAGCACTGGATGGAGATTGTGAAGTGGGAGTACGGCCCCAAACCCGGCACGCGCAAGGACGACATCGTCGTCAACACCGGCGTGAGCGGGGAGACCGCAACGGGATTCCTCCCCAACGCCAAGTGGAGGCTCGGCCAGTTCAAGCCGGACGTCGTCTTCATCAAGTTCGGCATCAACGACGCCAACAAGATAGGCGACGTTGAAAAATTCAAGAAAGACCTGTCGGCCATTGTGGGCATGGTGCGCAAGGCGAAGGCCATCCCCGTGCTGCAGGTGCCCATGCTCACCACGGACGGGCGCGCCAACCGCCCCGCCTACGCAGAGGCCGTGCGCGCCGTGGCGGACAAGGAGAAGTGCCTGCTGGTGGACCACGCCGCCTACTGGAAGGAGGCCTCCGGCAGCGACACCGCCAAGAACAACTGGATGAACAACGACCTGCACCCCAACGCCCTCGGCCACCGCATCATGGTCTACACCATCGCCAAGGAACTCGGCATCGAACCCAAGAACAGCCCCACCCTCAAGCTGCCCACGCCGTAGCGCAACCACCGTACAGCCATGGGAAGACGCAGCCACATTGTTCTGTCCGCCCTGCTGTCCGCGGCACTCTGTGCGGGGTGCTGGGCAAAAACGGCGGACGAGATTTTGCAGCGCAACAAAAAACTCCCCGACTATGCGGCCTTGCACAAAAAGCTCGATGACTACAAAAAATCCATGATATGGATTTTCGTGGGCAACAGTGTTACGCAGGGTGCCATGCACACGTACGGACAGCGCTCGTACGAGGAGCATATGGCGGAAATCATACGCTGGGAATACAAGCGCGGCGTGGGTGACCGCATGGGGGACCTTTTTATCAACACTGCGGAAAGCGGTGAGGAAACCAACCGTTTCTTCAAAAAAGAGGAGTGGCAGCTCGGGCAATTCAAGGCGGACATCGTTTTTGTCTACCTGGGCAACAAAGTGAATCCCGAGAAAAAATACCAAGAGCACCTCGCCAACATTGTGGAGCATATTCGCAAACACGGGGCCATTCCCGTGCTGGAAGTGCCATGCCCCTCTCCAACCCAAAGAAAAGCCTGCGATTCCGTGAGACTTGTCGCAGACCAACAAAAATGCCTGCTGGTGGACCATCAGGCCTATTGGCAGGAGCTCTGCGGCGGTAATGGCGACAAGCCCGAATGGAAAAGCAACGTCTGGCATCCCAATGGAACCGGGCATCTGGTAATGGCGCACGCCATTGTCAAGGAACTGGGCATCGAGCTTCAGGGAAGCCGGGTGTTGGCCCTACCCATAGCCGGCATGGAACCCGGGCAGGCAGGAAAGCCCCATACATCCCCCTCCCCCAAAAAGTAAAAGACGGAAAACGACCGCAGTCACGCTGCGGGCTTGACAGGCCGCGGCGGCCTATGGCATGATGCCCTCCGCACCACGGCTCCGTCGTTCAATGGATAGGACGAAGGTTTCCGGTACCTTTGATGTGGGTTCGATTCCCGCCGGAGCTATAGGGGATGTGCGAATCCGCGGATTGTTGCGCGGGTGCCGCCAGGATAAAGGATTCACCGTCGCCGACGGGTTGGAGCTGGTCGCGTTCAAGCCGAAGAGCCAATCGGGCGTGATGGCGGGCCAATACGTCCGCTGCTCCCGCTGCATGAAAGCGTTGATGATATCCTTCTCGCAGTAGTCATCCTCGGCAAAGCCGCTCATGTAGCCCAGACTGTCCCCGCAGCTCACTCCGTCAAACGCCGTGCGGATGCGCTCAGCCAGCTCCTGCTGCGTGGGTGTCAGCTCACGGCGGCGCTCCCGCCAATCAGCAAAAGAGCTGCGGCTGTTTTCCATGACGGAAAGCTCAAGCTCCCATCGCGCAGGAAAGGGGGCATCAGGTGAGATGAAACGAGACATGGGAGGGAAGACAGGTACAGTGTAACGCTGCTCCTTTTTTTGTAAAGGGTTTTCAGCGGCGGTGCGTCACAGCTCCAAATCCGCGCGGTGCTTGCCATCGGGGGTGTAGAACTTCTGGCCGCGGAGGGCGGGAGGGTAGAGGATGTTGGAATCAAAGGTCGTCTTGAAGCCGGGAGTCCACTCGATGCCGAATTCGGCTAGCAGGGAGACACATTTCGCCTCCACCTCCTGAAAAAGAGCGAACTCATGCGCGGTTTGGTCGGTGTAAATGAACAGCAGGTGGTGGTTCTCATCAATCCACAGGTCGTCATCCTCCCACCATTCGACCAGGTAACGCAGCTCGCCCGCCGCCAAGAGCTGCCGGATTTGCGGTTCGCATTCCGCCAAGAGGTTGCACTCCCTCTCCATGGCAGCCTGCATCCTTCGTTTCCATTCCTCCTCCCGGCGTTTCCGCAATCGGGGTGTTGGGCAATAGAGGAGAACAACGAAGTATACGCCGAGGCAACACAAAGCCAGGAATAGAGTGAGACTGTTCATTGCCTTCAGTGGATTTTTCAATTGCCGGGAGGCGGCAGGATAAAGGATTCACCGTCGCCGGCGGGTTGGAGCTGGTCGCTCACCAGGGTGGCATGCATCTCCGGCGCGAAGCGGAGCTTGATGACGCGCACGCCGCCGGCGGCCAGGCGGGCGGCGTCTTCCGCGGAGAGCCGTATGTTGAGCGTGCCGCGCGCCTCCCCGATGATGGCTTTCTCACAGGAGAGACCGATTTCCCCGAGGGCGTTGGGGCGAATGTTTTTCGGCACACCCAGGGTGAGGGTCGTGTCCTCCATCTGCACGCCGGATGCGGCCTGGATGGAAACAACGCCGCTGAGTGTGACGCCGCTGAGCAGCAGGGGCTTCTTGGCGATAATCTGCACGTTGCGCAGCTGCGCGGCGCCGTGGATGCGGGAGATGCCCTGCGGTGCAATCTGCGCCAGCCCCAGCGCGGCGGGAATGTCTGCACGCACGGGTGAAATGCGCAGGCCGTCCAGTTCCAGCGCGGTGTTGCCCTCCATGGAGAGGCAGCCGCCGCACTCGCAGGCGTTCAAGGCCACCGTGCCCACGTTTTCCAAATCCAGGTAGCCCAGGTTGACAAGCTCGCCGTCGCCCACGGTCAGGGATGCGGCGTGCGCCAGGCGGCACTGGCCCTCGTTCTGGAGGGAGCCGAAGGAAAAGGCCCCCTGCCCGTCCGTCTGCAAGCAGGCGAGCGCGCCGCCGCCAATGCGGCAGCCGCCCGCCACGGCCACGGATGCGGTGGCGGTGAAGATGGTCTGTCCCAGCTCGGGAGCGGCCACCACCTCCAGGCTGTCGCACGCCAGCGGGGCGGTGAGTTGCGTGTTGGCAGACACCACGCCACCCTGCGGCACGCGAGATGCGGGCGCGGCCTTGCGCGCGGCGGAGTCGGGGGTCTTGATGTAGGAGAGCGCGCGGAACACGCGGTAGCCGGGGGCATAGGAACTGTAGTTGCTGGAGGGGTCGTTGCTGGACATGACCACCGCGCCGCCGTACTCGCGGGCGTTCACGCGGAAGGCGCTGAGCATGCGGTCGTCGGAATCCGTGAGATAGAGCGCGCAGAGCTTGCCGTCCGGCCCCTTCTCATAGCCCCAGCAGCAGATGGCGTGCGCACCCGTGCGCGACATGCCCCGCGGCGCGTTGTCGAAATCCAGGAGCGCCAGCAATCCGGCCTGCCCCTCCACCTGCAGCATTTCGTCCAGGATGCGCTGCACATCCTCCAGCGTGCGCGGGGCGTACTGCAGGTCCGCATCCGGCGCGGTGCCGTAGTCCACCACGCAGCCGCATGCCCCTGCGCTGCCGGGCTTCCAATCCGTACCCTTGCCGAAGATGTTGGTGAAATACCCGCCACCGCCGGGCGTTTTCTGCACAGAGAGCCCGCCCTGCGCCACCTGCTGCGGCGTGGGAGTGTAGGCCAGCGTGCCCTGCAGCCACCAGGTGAGGGCGTTGAGGTTCATGCCGCCGCCATCCGTCCAATGCTTCAGGAACTCACGGTAGATGGCCAGGTAGCCCGTGCCGTACGGCTTGATGTCCAGCGGCCCCACAATGCCGTTGGGCACCTCGCGCCCCGCATCGTGCAGACTCAGGTAGGAATCCTGCCAATGCTGCAGCAGGTTGGACCCCGCCGCTATCCAGCACATGCGCAGATCGTCGCGCCGCAGCTCCGGGATTTGCGCGGCATCCCGGCTGAAACTCAGCTTGCCCAAGTCATAGACCTTGCCGGAGACCACCGTGGCCTCCCCTGCCCCCGCCTGCCACACCATGGCGCACAGAACCGCTGCCGTCAATATCCTTTTCACGCAACCAGCCTACCAGCCCGCCGGCGGTTGTCAAGCCCGCACAGGGGCGCATGGGCACCGGGGTGGTCGCATCGTCGTCGGGGCGACAGGATTCGAACCTGCGACATCCAGCTCCCAAAGCTGGCGCTCTACCAGGCTGAGCTACGCCCCGTGGAGGAATCAGGGTATAAAAATGGTGGCTCGGGACGGGATCGAACCGCCGACACGCGGATTTTCAATCCGCTGCTCTACCAACTGAGCTACCGAGCCACTGGTGCCGCCCGTTAAACGGGGTGCGGGCGCATGATACGCGCGTTCGCCGCGTTTGACAAGTAAAAAATCACACGGCGGGGCATTTTTTTTGGCATGCGGGGAAAAGGGACGCATTTCATGCTTCCCATGGGGGCGAAATGGTGTAGGATGGAACAGGTATGAGGAAACTACTCTGCAGTGCGCTCCTGGCGGCGCTGGCATGTACCGATGCGGCGGCGGTGCAAGACGACGTCATCCTGGAGGACGGCGTGTACATGGAGGACACGGGGATGGACCCGATTTTCTCCACGCCGTCCACCATGCCGCCGGTGCCGGAGGAGGAGGGCGACTACCAGCGCCCGGTTCTGGTGCCGAACGACTACTACTTCGAGTACTTCAGCAACATGCACATCCACGGGCAGGCGGCGCATGTGCGGCTGATGAGCGCGTTCGCAACCATTCCGCTGTTCAACCCGCGCAAGCACGCGTGGCACGGCTGGCACCTGGACTGCAAGGTTTCCGGGCGCCTGACGTGGATGCACAATTCCGGGCAGAAGGTGCTGGACGAGCACCGCCTGTACACGCTGGGGCTGAGCGCCACCGCGCTGCGCCAAATCGGCCAGAAATCCCAGTTCCACCTGGGCTTCACGCCGCAGATGTCGTCGGACTTCGATGTGATGAGCCATGAGATGTTCTACTGGGGCGGCAACGTGGGATTTTCCTCCACGCTGGGCGAGAGGTTCAAGTACACGCTGGGGGTGTCCGTGATGCCGGACTACAACGACATGTGGGTGTACCCGCTGGTGAACTTCCAATGGAAGGTGTCGCCCAACTGGGAGCTGCAGCTGCAGGCGGAGCGCCTGTCCTACCTGCATTTGAGCGGCAGCGAGCGCTTCCGCATCGGCCCGTTCCTGCAGTACAACCGCGCCGTGTGGACCGTGAACCGCCACCGCACCACCACCCAGCTGCGCATGAAGAACTGGATCGCTGGAGCCTCGGCCTCCTACCGCTGGAGCATGGGCAGTGTCAAGGTCTCGGTCATGGGCGACCTGGGCTACTCCTTCTACAACAACTTCCGCATCCGCACCAAGAACGGCCGCCACACGCTGGACCGCTACCGCGCAGACGGCGCACTTTACGCCCGCGCAGCCGTGGGATTCGAATTCTGACGCCGGGTGCATTTTTTGGTTGGCAATTGTTTAAGAAAAGTGGTATATTGCAACGCGAAGCTGATTCATGACCGCCATGAGTGAAGAAACGCCCACAGCATACAAGCGCATCCTGCTGAAATTGAGCGGGGAGGCCCTGCGCGCCCCCGGCAGCAAGGACAACATCTCCCCGGAGATTGTCGCGCGCATCGCACGCGAGATTGCGGAGGCCCAGAAACAGGGCGGCCTCCAAATCGCCGTGGTGGTGGGCGGCGGCAACATCTGGCGCGGTGCCAAGGCCAGCGTGCGCGGCATGGACCGCCCCACCGCCGACTACGTGGGCATGCTCGCCACCGTCATGAACGCGCTCTCCATCTGCTCCGCCGTGCAGGAGGCCGGCGTGCCCGCCCACGTGCAGAGCGCCATCGAGATGAAGAACGTGGCGGAACCCTACGTGCGCAACAACGCGCGCACGCTGCTGCGCAGCGGCCACGTGGTGGTGTTCGCCGCAGGCACGGGCAACCCCTTCTTCAGCACGGACACCGCCGCCGCGCTGCGCGCCTGCGAAATCAACGCGGAAGTGGTGATGAAGGCCACCTCCGTGGACGGCGTGTACACCGCAGACCCCAAGACGGATCCCACCGCCACGCGCTTCGACTCCATCTCCTACGAGGAGTGCATCCAGCGCGAGCTCAAGGTCATGGACCAGACCGCCTTCACCCTCTGCAAGGACAACAAGAAGCCCATCATGGTGTTCGACATGCACCGCGAGGGCAACATCACACGCGCCCTGCTCGGCGAAAAAATCGGCACCATCATCAACTGAATCCCCTTACCACAACAATCAATCGCTATGGACGAAGAAACCCTGATGCTCGAAACTGAAACCGCCATGGAGGAAGCCGTGGAACGCCTCACCGCCGACTGCGCCGGTGTGCGCACCGGAAAGGCCTCCCCCTCCCTCGTGGACAACATGGACGTCTATGTGGCCGCCTACGGCTCATCCATGAAACTCAAGGGACTGGCCGTGGTCTCCACCCCGGACGCCCGCTCCATCCTCATCCAGCCGTTCGACCCCGGAACCCTCAACGACATCAAGAAGGCCATCGCCGACAGCAAGCTGGGCATCACCCCCGTGATTGACGCCCGCTCCGTGCGCCTCCCCATCCCGGAACTCACCGGCGAGCGCCGCAAGGAGCTCTGCAAGTACGTGGACGGCATCAAGGAGGATGCACGCGTCCGCGTCCGCGCCGCCCGCAAGGCCGGCATGGACGGCATCAAGAAGCTCAAGGCCGACAACGTGCTCACCGAGGACGGCGTGCGCCTGGCGGAAGACAAGGTGCAGAAGCTCACCGACAAGTACACCAAGAAGATAGACGAACTCGTGGAGGCCAAGCAGAAGGAAATCATGACCGTCTAACCCACCGTTTCCATTAACCCCTAACCCATATCAATCATCTATGAACAACACCACAAACGTGCTGGCTTCCGGCATCGAAATCATCGGCTCCATCCGCTTCAAGAACGATATGACCATCGACGGCAAGGTCGAGGGTGAAATCCAGTCGGACGAGGGCAAGGTCACCATCGGCGAGATGGCGGACATCAAGGGCGACATCCACGCCGGTGAGGTCCACGTCTTCGGCCATGTCCACGGCAACGTCAAGAGCAAGCGCTGCCACCTCAACAACAACGCCACCGTCAACGGCGACATCTCCACCGGCACGCTCTCCATGGACGAGGGCGCCAACCTCAAGGGCCGCGTGGAAATCGGCTAAGACACCTTCCCATATCAAACCTTAATCCAAGGCGGGCCCGCATGCGGGCCCGCCTTTTTGCGTGGGGCGCGGGGATTTTGAATTTAGCATTTAGGAATCATTGCCATCCCATAGCGCTCCGATAGAGGAGCGCCAACCCGCATGGTGGCGGGGTGTGGGTTGGGAAAATCAGAAATATGGGGTTAGGAATTCGGTTGCCGCGTCCCGATGAAATTTGGAGAAAGGCGTGGTTGGTATGCAATGATTGGTGCCAACGAGCGCGGTTTGTATGCGCGCGTTGGCGCTCATACGCCCCGCCCAAAGGGCGGGACTCTCTGCCGAGACGTACCAACGTGGTTATCCCCCACCCTCCCGGGTGGGGCTAACTTTGAGTCGCCATCGGCATGGCTCCAAGTTAGCCGCGCCAGAGGCGCGGTGGATGACGAGTTCACCCCGCCAACGGCGGGGTGGTTGCAAAGCGGGGGCATTGTGTAATGGCATGTGTGATTGGTATGCTGTGCGCAAATGTTTCATCTGGCAGTATGCCAGATGAAACTTGTCGTCACCGCGCCGATAGGCGCGGCTATATTTGAGCCATTCCGATGGCGACACAAAGTTAGCCCAGGCCGGAAGGCCTGGGGGTGTCCCCCTCCGCACTTACAACTAACGGAGTCCCGCCGAATGGCGGGGCGGATGAGCGCCAATGCTTGCACCTCCCGCAGGCCTCGTCGTATCTTCAGCGGAGACGGAAGCAAGGGCGCAAACGTACAAGCCCCTGCGCCTTTCAGCGCAGGGGCCTGCAAAATCACGCGGCGTAGCCGCCTAACTTTCCAAATTGTAAATTGTAAATTGTCAATCAATATTGTTGCACCACCTTCATCATGGCGTCCATCTGCTGTTCGATGGATTCCACGAGAGCCATCTGGGTGCGTGTGCGGTCCAGGTTGTGCTCCGGGCGGTGGATCTTGAAGTAGGTGTCGCCCTCCAGGTAATCGGTGAGGAAGCGCATGCCGCACTCCATGGTGAGGAGCTTGCCGGAGAACGGCAGCAGCTCCTTCTCCAGCGGGGTGAGGAAGGTGGCGGCCTCGCAGTAACCCTTGGCCAAGGCCTCGAAGTACTCCATGCGCATGGTGACCAGGGAGATGTCCTTCTCATCCTCCGCAGCGGGGGAGGTGGAGGTGCGGATCATGTCGCCGAAGTCGTACAGGGAGGAGCCGGGCATGGTAGTGTCCAGGTCGATCACGCAGATGCCCTCGCCGGTGACGTCGTCGAGCATGACGTTGTTGAGCTTGGTGTCGTTGTGGGTGACGCGCATGGGGAGCTCGCCGCTCTTGAGGTAGTTGACCACCTTGTGGCAGTCGGCCTCGCGTGAGAGGTACCAGTCGATTTCCTTCTGCACGGAGGCGGCGCGGCCCAGGGGGTCGGCGGCGATGGCCTTCTGGAAGGTCTCGAATCGCTTGGTGGTGTTGTGGAAATCGGGGATGGTCTCGAAGAGGGGCTCGCCGGGGAGGTTGGCACCGAGCTTCTGGAAGTTGCCGAAGGCGCGGGCGACCTCGATGCACTGGCCGGGGTTCTCGATCATGTCGTAGGTGCGTGCGCGCTCAATGCAGAGGTAGACGCGCCACACGTTGCCCTCCGCATCCTGAGCGTAGGGCTTGCCATCGTTGGCGGGGATGAGGGTGAGGGTGCGGCGGTAGGCCTCCTTGCAGCCTTCCTCGTGCAGCACGCGCAGGGCCTCGTCCGTGACGCGCTTGACGTTTTCCATGAGCGGGATGGGCTGACGGAAGACGTTGCTGTTGACGCGCTGCAGGATGTAGTTGACGCGCAGGCCGGCCTGGTCGGTCTCGATGCGGAAGGTGTCATTGATGTGGCCGGAGCCGTAGGGGCCGCCGCAGACGTAGTCCGCGCGGAGGTCGAACATGCCGGCGATTGCTTTCAAATCGTACATGGCAAGGGAGGGGTGTGGATTAGCCGAGCTTGGCGGGGTAGACGCCCTGCTCCACGAGCTTGGCGATGCTGTCCACCACGGCGGGCTTGTCGCTGGGGTAGGTGACGCCGAGCCAGTTGGCGGTGGTCTTGATGACGCGGCAATCAGCCTTGCCGTTGTGGATGAGCTCGTCCACCACGGTGGGGATGTAGCACTCGCTCTTGAGCTCGGAGCCGCGCTCCGCGATGAACTTGGCGAAGTGCTCTTTAATCTGGCCGATGAAGGAGGCGGGGAACACCCAGAAGTTCATGGAGACAAGCTCCTCCGGGTCCACCACCTTGCGCTCGCCGCTCAGGCTGTCGCCGCGGCACACGCCGTCGTCCTCGCGCATAATCTTGGTGTATTCCTCCACGCTGTCCAGGTGGCCGTCCTTGATGCCGCAGATGCCGCGGTTCACGTCGCCGTGGTCGGAGAGGGTGTTCTTGAGCGGGTAGCCGATCATGCCGTAATGCTCCTTGCCGTCGGCGGCGGGAGCGGCGGTCAGGAACTCGGCGGCCTTGGCGAAGGCGTCCGCGCCGTAGAAGTCGTCCGCGTTCACCACGCCGAAGGGCTCGTGCACCACGTTGCGTGCGGCCAGCAGGGCGTGCGCCGTGCCCCACGGCTTCACGCGGCCCTCCGGCACGCTGTAGCCCTCGGGCAAATCATCGAGGCACTGGAAGGCGTAGTCCACTTCAATCTTGCCGGCGAAACGGGAGCCGACCTGGCTCTTGAAGGCCTCCTCAAAATCCTTTCGGATGATGAAAACGACCTTGCCGAAACCGGCGCGGATGGCGTCGTAGACGGAATAATCGAGGATGACTTCACCGTTGGGGCCCATGGGGTCCAGCTGCTTGAGGCCGCCGTAGCGGCTTCCCATACCTGCTGCGAGAACAAGGAGTGTAGGTTTCATAATGCTAGGCTGCGTACATTCGTTGTACGGGTTCATTCTACCACCCGCCCGCGCGGAATCAAGCAAAAATCATTGTTTTCCGCGCCGCGTGGAGCGGCGTCCGTAGCGCCTGCGCGCCTCGTCCTCCTGCGCCGCGCAGAACAGGAGATACGTGCGCAGCTTCTTGAGGTCCGCCACGTTGTAGAAACACAGGGTCTGCATGCCGCTGACGGTGGCCATGCGCAGCCTGCGGATACGCACCCTGCCCCGCTTGACGTGGCGATTCAGGGTCGAGCGCGTGCAGGGCAGCATGTCCACCGCCTGGCGCCAGCCCACCATGCCGCGCGGGGCGCTGCGCGCCTTCTTCGCCGCGGCGTCCACCAGCTCCTGCACCTTGCGGCGGCTCCAGTACAGCGTGGTGTGGGAGGTTCCCAGCTGCACGAAATAGAAGCGCACCTTGTGGTGATGGAGGCGCATTCTGGCGGAGGAGACGCAAGTGCCGAGCATGGCGGCGGCCTGGGCGGAGCTGACGGTGTTGGCGGGCGGCCTAGAGTAGGGCTTGCCCGTTTGCGGATGCATGCCGGGAGCGGCCTTCAGCACGCTGTCCGGGTAGGTGAGGCCGGGGTAGTCCAGCAGGCGGATGCCGCCCAAGCCGATCTTGGTGCGCAGTAGTACGTTCGGTTGAATAGCCATGTGCGCCACGCTACCAACGGGTGCGGGCGCGGACAATTTCCAACGGGAACCCGCATGAGTATACCGGGGGCGGGCAGGTCATGCGGGGGAAAGATTTGCATGGGGGAGCAAATCATGCTAGCATGCAGGCATGCCATTCAACTTCGACGATGCCGTGGATGAAATCATGCGGCGCGACAGCTCGTTCGCGCCGGATGCATACTCGTTCATGCGGCAGGCGCTGGACTACGCGGTGGAGGAGTTTCACAAGACCGGCGAGCAGCCGCACCTGAGCGCGGAGGAGCTCTACATGGGCTTCTGCGCCTACGCGCTGGAGGAGTACGGCCCCATGGCGTCCGCCGTGCTGGAGCACTGGGGCATCAACAGCTCCGCGGATGTGGGCAGCATCGTCTACAACCTCATCGATGCCGGCGTGTTCGGCCGCCAGGAGGGCGACACGCAGGAACAATTCAACGAGCTGACACCGCTGGAGGTGCTGCTGGACCTCCCCTACATGGCATGAACACACCGGAACAGGGAGACGCGCTGCGCTGGCCCGCGGAATGGGAGCGGCAGGATGCCGTGTGGATATCCTGGCCGCACCGGGAGGATTTGTGGCAGGGCGGGCTGGCGGAGCTGCTGGAGCGCTATGCGGACTTGGCGGAGGCCGTCTCCCCGCATGCGCAGGTGCGCATCAACGCGGCGGCGGGGCTGCACGCGGGCATCCGCGCGCTGCTGGAGAAGCGCGGCGTGCAGGATTTCGCGCTGTACGACCATCCCACCAACGACGTGTGGTGCCGCGACCACGGGCCCATCTTCGTGCAGCGGAGCGACGGCTCTCTGCAAATCGCGGACTGGCAGTTCAACGCGTGGGGCGGCAAGTTCGAGCCCTGGGACTTGGACAACGGCATACCCGCCTGCACGGCGGCAAGCCTGGGGCTGCCGCGGCTGGAAAGCCGCATGGTGCTGGAGGGCGGAGCCATAGAGGGCAACGGGGAGGGTCTGCTGCTCACCACGGAGGCCGTGCTGCTCAACCCCAACCGCAACCCCGGCCTGGAGAAGGCGGCGGTGGAGGCGGAGCTGCACCGCATGCTCGGAACGAAACAAGTTTTCTGGCTCGGCAAGGGGATTGAGGGCGACGACACGGATGGGCACATCGACGACATGGTGCGTTTTGTGAACGCAGAGGCCGCGGTGTCCATTGTGGAGCCGGACCCGCACTCCCCGCACTACCGCAACCTGGCGGAGAACAACGAGCGCCTGCAGGACTTGCGCACGCCCGCCGGGCACCGCGTGGAAATCATCCCCCTGCCCATGCCAGAGCCTCTGGTGGCGCGGGACTGGCGCCTGGAGCAGCTGCCCGCCAGCTATGCGAACTTCCTCATCTGCAACGGCGCGGTCATTGTGCCCGTGTTCATGCAGGAGCGCAACGACGACCGCGCGCTGGGCATCCTGCGCGAGTGCTTCCCCGGCAAGCAGGTCATCGGCATTGACGCGCGCCGCCTGGTGATCGAGGGCGGTGCCGTGCACTGCATCACCCAGCAACAACCAAGGAATTTACAATTGACGGATTGACGATTTACAATTGGGAAATAGAGCCGCACCCATGGGTGCGGGGAATTGAGAAGGCCATCCGGCATGCTGCCGGATGGCCCTTTCATTCCGTTGACAGCTGACAATGGTCAGTAGCCCTTAAAGTGGATGATATCGCGCAGGGGGGTGCCCTGAGGGGTGATGGCGTTCCAGTCGAACTGCACGCGGTAGCCGTTGAGCGAGCCTTCCTCCTCCACAAAGAGGAGGTCGATGCCGCCCACACCGGCGTGCCGCTGCACGCCCTCGAGGCTGGCGATGTCCTTCAAGGGCATGCGGACGGTGTACAGGGTGGGATCCGCGGCATCGCGCACCACCTCCGTGAACACCACCCTCTCATAGTCCTCGTCCACGGCGAAGGGGGCATCCTGGATATAGGCGTTCACGCACTTGAACTTGGCGTTGGTGTGGAACTTGAACACCAGCGTGTCGCCGTTCTCCAGCGTGAGCTCCTGGTCGGTCACCTTCACGTCCTGCTGCGAGGTGTAGAAAACGGTCTTGCAGCCCTTGGGTGCGAAGGTCTCGGAGGTGTCCAGAATCTTGCAGGAAGCCTTGGTGAGGTAGGTGGGCTTCATGCCTAAGGTGTAGTTGCCGGCGTTCATGAGCGGGGTGCCCATGGCCTTGTTCTGGTCCGGCGTGCCGTTGTTGTGCGGCAGGTTCAGGGCGTGGCCGAGTTCATGGGCGAGCCCGCCCAGGTACTTGGTGAGCAAGCGGCCCTTGGGCGTGTCGTCTCCCAAGTACCGCAGGTCGAAACCCTCGTAGTCCATGGCGAAGGCGGATCTGCCCTCGCCGTAGTAGGGCACGCCGCCGGGGTTCTCGTTGCTGAATTCTCCGTCCAGCCAGGTGGGCATGACGATGAAGGTGTGCCCGCTGCGGCGCTTCTCCGGATGCGCGGCAAAGAATTCATCCAACTCGGCAAAGACCTTGAGGTA
>JAUNNT010000020.1:0-15801 GCA_030531305.1 Akkermansia sp. | reverse complement strand
ACTGCACGCGGTAGCTGTGGCGCGAGCCTTCCTCCTCCACGAAGACGAGGTCGATACCGCCCACGCCGGCGCGCTGCTGCACGCCCTTGAGGCTGGCGATATCCTTCAACGGCATGCGGACGGTGTACAGGGTGGGATCCGCGGCATCCCGCACCACCTCGTCGAACACCACCTTCTCATAGTCCTCGTTCACGGCGAAGGGGGCGTCCTGGATATAGGCGTTCACGCACTTGAACTTGGCGTTGGTGTGGAACTTGAACACCAGCGTGTCGCCGTTCTCCAGCGTGAGCTCCTGGTCGGTCACCTTCACGTCCTGCTGCGAGGTGTAGAAAACGGTCTTGCAGCCCTTGGGTGCGAAGGTCTCGGAGGTGTCCAGAATCTTGCAGGAAGCCTTGGTGAGGTAGGTGGGCTTCATGCCGAAGGTGTAGTTTCCGGCGTTCATGAGCGGGGTGCCCATGGCCTTGTTCTGATCCGGCGTTCCGTTGTTGTGCGGCAGGTTCAGGGCGTGGCCGAGCTCATGGGCGAGCCCGCCCAGGTACTTGGTGAGCAGGCGGCCCTTGGGCGTGTCGTCTCCCAGGTACTGGAGGTCGAAATCGCCGTAGTCCATGGCGAATGCGGTTTTGCCCACGCCGTAGTAGGGCACGCCGCCGGGGTTCTCGTCGCTGAACTTGTCGTCCAGCCAGGTGGGCATGAGGATGAAGGTGTGGCCGCTGCGGTGCTTCTCCGGATGCGCGGCAAAGAATTCATCCAACTCGGCAAAGACCTTGAGGTACCCGTCGCTGTAAGGGTAGTCCTTGTGGGGGAGCTTGCCCTTGATGGTGATGATGTCCACGTTGCCGTCGGGCCGCGTGGCCATGCCGAAGGAGCGCGCGCCGAAGCCGTACCTCTGCATGGCCTGTCCGTAGAACTGCTGCACGTAGGTGAACAGCTCGCTGAGGCGGCGCTCATGGTCTTTGGCGGGCTGGAAATCGCAGCCGTAGAAATAGACGATGTTGAGCTGGTGCTCGCTGGGGGCCAGCTCAATGCTGCCCGCCAGCTTGGCCTTGGCGCCCTCCGAGAAGTTCTGCGGAATGTCCACGGCGGATGCGGAAAGCGGCAGCAGGGCCGCCAATGCGGTGATGGATAATATGGTCTTGGTGTTCATAGTGGGAATGATGAGTGAAGGTTAGCAGCCCTTGAAGGATTTCACCTCAAGGAAGGGCGTGCCCTTGGCGGTGATATCCGCCCAGTTGAAGGTGACGCGGCAGGTGTAGCGGGTGCCGTCCAGCTGGACGAAGACGAGATCGATGCCGCCCACGCCCTTTTGCGCCTTTTCCCCGCGCAGCTCCTTGGCGCCGTCCAGCGCGGCGATGGCATCCAGGGGGATGCGCAGAAGGCACTCGCCGTTCTTGCGCTTCACATCGGTGAAGGCCACCTTCTCATAGTCCTGGTTCACGGCAAAGGGGGCATCCTGGATGTAGGCGTTCACATGCTTGAAATGGCCATCGGCGCGGAAACGGAGCACCAGCGCGCCGTCTTTCAGCTTCAGCTGCGGGTTCTCCACCGTCACGGGGCTGTTGGAGGCGTAGAAGGCGGTGTTGTCGCCGACGGGTGCGAAGGTTTCCGAGCGGTCGAGGATGCGGCAGGTGGCCTTGGTGAGATAGGTGGGCCTCATGCCGAAGGTGTAGTTGCCGGCGCCCATGAGCGGTGTGCCGAGCTCCTTCATTTCCTGCGCGGTGCCGTTGTTGTGCGGCAGGTTGAGGCCGTGGCCCAGCTCATGGGCCATGCCGCCGAACCACTTGGTGAGAAGGTGCCCCTGCGGCGTGTTTGCCCCCAGGTGGCGCAGGTCGAAATCCGCGTAGTCCAGGGCATAGCAGGTCTGGCCCACGCCGTAGAAAGGCACGCCGCCGGGGTTGGTGTCGCTGTACTCGGCATCATGCCAGGTGGGCATGAGAATCAGGGTGTGGTGGCTGCGCTTCTTCTCCGGGTGCGCGGCGAAGTAGGAGGCAACCTCCTGCTGAACCTTGCCGTGGCCGCCGCTGTACGGGTAGTCCTTGTGGGGCAGCCTGCCCTGGATGGTGATGATGTCCACGTTGCCGTTGGGCAGCATACTCAAGCCGAAGGAGCGGGGGCCGAAGCCGTTGCGCTGCATTTCCCTGGCGTAGAACTGCTGCAGGTAGACAAACAGCTCGCTGAGCCGGCGCTCGTAGTCCTTGGCCGGCTCGACATCGTTTCCGTAGAAATAGACGATATTGAGCTGGTGTTCCGTGGGGGCGAGCTTTACGCTGTCCGCCAGCTTGGCCTTGGCTTCCTGGGAGAAATGCTGCGGAATGTCGGTGGCGGATGCGGAAAGCGGCAGCAGGGCCGCCAACGCGGCGGTGATGAATGTTGTCTTGGTGTTCATGGTGTGGAAAGGTTGAAGTTGCCTAGAAAAAAGCCACCGTCACGGCATACCGTACGGTGGCTTGGCGAAAGGGGAATCCCGGTTCACATGCAGGCGCGGAGGCGCGCCACGATGTTGTCCTTGGAGGTGGCACCCACGATGGTGTCCACCAGCTCCCCGTTCTTGAAGAAGAGGAGCGTGGGGATGGTGCGGATGCCGAAGCGGGAGGCGAGGTTCTGGTTGCCGCCCTCGTCCACGTTGGCCTTGCCCACCTTGGCGGTGCCGGCCATTTCCGTGGCGATTTGGTCCACCACCGGGGAAATCATCTTGCAGGGGCCGCACCAGGTGGCCCAGAAATCCACCAGGACGGGGACGGGGGACTTGAGGACTTCCTCCTCGAAGTTGCTTTCTGTGATTTGAAGTGCCATAGTACCTATCAGACGCATTGCTGCGCCGGATTGTTCAAAGGTTACTCTTCCTCCTCTTCCTCGTCGGAGGAGCTTTCCTCGTCAGCGGCGGAGTCGCCCTCGTCGTCGGCGGAGACATCCACGGCGGTGCCGTCGGAAGGCCAGCCGAAGACAGGCTCGGTAGCGCGCTCGATGTGCTGGTCGATCACGAACTGCTGGTAGCAGAAGACGAGCATGAGGACCACGGCGATCCAGGAAGCCACAACCAGCCAGGTGGGGATGGGCTTCTCCTCCTCCTCAACGGCGGCGGTGCGGGGACCGAAGCCGGCGGGCTTTACAAAGCCGCCGGGCAGGGTGGAGGCTGCGGGCTTTGCCAGCGGCACCGTGGCGGTGGGCATGGAAACCGTGGGGCTGGGCTTGGCGGCCGGGGTTGCCGGGGTGGTTGCCGGGGTTGCTCCGGGAGCGGCAGGCTTGGCGGGCACGCTCAGCGGCACCGTGGGCTTGGGAGCCGCAGGCTTGGCCGGCACGCTCAGCGGAACCGGGGGGGTGAGGCGCGGAGCTGCGGGCTTGGTGGGCACGCTCAACGGCACCGTGGGGGTGAGACGGGGCGCTGCCGGAGCCCCGGGCGCTGCGGGGGGCTTGGGGGCAGAAACGGGAGAGGGCGCTGCGGGAGGGACCGGGCGCGGTGCTGCTGGCGGTGGTGGAGGCGTGCTCATAATGTTAGTAAAGTCTAGTGTGCGCGGATTGCGCGTTTCCTATATTATGCATTTTCGTGGCGGGATTGCAAGCGGAAAACGCAAGCGGGGCGTTTTTTTTGCGGGAAACAGGGATTTTTCGGCTATTTGTCATCCTTCCGGGGCGGTTCCTGCTGGGCTCGGTAAAGGGCGGGCTTGCCGCCGGGCTCCAGGGGCTGCTGCCAGGAATCGTCCTTTTCCACCTTCAAGTTGCGGAAGAGTGCGACATCGCCCCTGCGCGCCTTCAGGAAAGGCTGGAGGTTGGGCTTCACGCCGCCGTATTCCGTCCACGGCTGCTCACCGAAGCGGTAGCGCAGCAGGAAATCGATGCGGTGCCCCCCGTGGCGGGCAATGTTGAACGCATAGTCCATCATGGAGAGCGCGCGGGCGGGGCGGCCCGCCAGCATTTCCCGCTGTCCCCACTCCAGGAGGTTGAGAATGTAGTATGAGGCCCAGTTGTTGATTCGGCTGTTGGGCAGACCATCGCCGGGATACATGCGGCGCATGAGGATTTCCGCCTCCTCGTTGCGCTGCAGCGCCATGAGCGTGTCCACAAGCATGGGCACCATGAACAGCTGGTGCGGGTTGCCCTCCAAGGCGCGGCGGATAACGTGCTCCCGCTGCTCCAGAGTCTCACCGGAGGCCATGATGCGGAAATACTCGTCCACCAGCCCCGAGGCGGGATAGCTCTCCAATATTTCCGCCAACAGCGCGTGGCGGGCGGCGTGGTTCTTCAACCTCAGGGCGTCCGACTCCTCGTCGCCGATGCGGGCCAGTTCATTGTCGGCGTGGACCAGCTCATTGTAGCGCCACTGCGCCTTCCATGCAGGCCAGAGGTGCGGTGCCAGGCTCACGCAGAAGGCTGCCGCGCCCAGCAGCACCGCCGCCTGCAGGCAGGTGCCGAACCGGCCCTGCACCTTGACCTGCACGCACGAGGCGCTGCTGCCATCCGCCCAGTTGCGGTTGGAGAACATGCCCTCCCGGCTGTGCGGGAAGGGGGAGGCCAGCATGCCGCAGGCAAACGCGGTCATGGTGGCCAGGGAGAAATCGTGCCAAACGAAGTCCAGCGCGGCGCAGCAGGCCATGCACCCCAGGGTGATGATGGCCATGGCGGCCTTCACGCGGCGGGCGTTGGAAACGAACTCGGACGCCATGGCGCGCAGCCCGGCCACCAGGTGGGCAATGATGACGAACACCATGCACGCCAGGCCAATGAAGCCGTAATCGCACCACACCTGCAGGTACTCGTTGTGGGCGAAGTTGGGCCACTGCCATTCGTCGAAGAAAGGAGTAATCATCCAGCCGGCGGAGGATGCGCCGTAGCCCCAGGGCGGGGCATCCGCAGAGACGGAGCAAACCAGTTCCCAGATATAGAAGCGCAGGTGGGAATCGATTTGGGAGACGGCGGCGAGCCAGCTGCCGCCAAAGAAGAATTCATAGACGGAAATGCAGATGCCCGCCACCAGCACGGCGGCTGTCACAAAGCCGGTCCAACCCATCTTGTGCTCCGAGAAAATGTGGAAAACCAGCCACAGGGCCAACCCCAGAAACACTATCAGCGGCAGCAGCAGGTACACGGAACGCGTGTCGCAACTGAAGGAAAGCCCCACCCCGCACAGCCCCACCAGGGCCATCAGCCACACGTACCAACGCCGGGGCTCCGTCCACAGCAAGCGCAGCACCGGCAGGGCACCGCACAGCATCAGGAACATGCCCGCGAAATTCTTGTACACGTACAAAGTGGTGGGCAAACTGCCGCCACCGGTCAATCCCCGGGAGGGACGCCCAAACCACTCCGGGCACGCCCCGGGCTGCCTGGCCACAAAGTAGGCAACCACGTTGAGCAGCAAGGCCAGCGTGAGCACCAGGCCGATTCCCTTGGCGCGGTCGTTCTGGGCCACCAGCATGCCGGCGGCGTAAAACACAATGCAGCCGCATATCAACCCGCCCTCGCGCCAGGCATCCACCACGCAGAAGCTGCACGCGCAGCGCGCCAGGAAATACGCCCCCACGGCAAACGAGCACCAGCCCAGCCAGTGCAGCGCCACAACCCTGCCGCCGCACAGCAGCCCGCACAGTGCCAGCAGCACCGCCAGCACCAACCCGCACAGCACCGGAAGGTAGCTGCATGCGTCCGCATTCACCATGCTCATGGATGCCAGCCAGGTGAGGACCAGCACGATTCCCGCCGCACGGCCGCACCACGTGCCTGATAGACGATTGCTTCTGTGAGGTGTTTCCATGCCCGCAAGAATAGCAGAACAAACGCTCCCGTGCAAGCAGCGAATGGCACAAATCGCTTGACTGCACGGCAGATTTGTGCCAGATTCCGTGTGGAATGAAGATTGCGCTTGCACTGACCGACCAGAGTTTCGCCGCCACTAAATCCGTGGGAATATTCAACGTGTCCCTGGGGTTGGCGAGGGGATTGGCGCAGTGCCCCGGGGTGGATGAGCTGCACATCTTGGGCAACTGCGAGTGCAGCGCGCATTTCCAGAACGCCCCGGCGCATGTCCATGTGCACTTGGCGAACAAGCCCGTGCCGCGGCGGCTGGGCCGCGTGTGGTGGGACCAGGTGGGCGTGTGCAACGCCATACGCCGCATAGGAGCGGACTGGGCCATCCTGCCGAAAGGGTTTCCCCCATACTTCCCGAGCCTGGGGCAAACCCGACTGGCGTGCTACCTGCATGACGTGAACTGGGAATACTACATGGGATCCACGGCTCCGGGGGATTCCCCCTTCCCGCGGCACGAGCTGCTGTACTTCCGCAACCTGGGCATCCGCGCGCTGGAGGTGGCGGACCTGGTGCTGACCTCCACGCATTTCAACGAGACTCGCTACCACGCCTACGTGCCGCAGGCCAACGTGGCGGTGGTGGGGATAGGCTTTGACGAGCCCGCACGCGCCGCCGCCCTGCACACCGGGCGGGACATCCTGTTCTACGTGTCCCCCTTCCCGCACAAGCTCACTCTGCTTGGCATCCAGCGGCTGCAAGCGTGGCTGGCGCAGCGGGAGGATGCCGCCAACATCCGCATCCACCTGTTGGGGCGCCTGCCGGAAGGCACCGCCCTGCCCTCCGCCCAATGGATCCACCACGGCCGCATGCCGCAGGAAGAGATGGAGCGCATCATGCATGAAGAGTGCCGCGCCGCCGCCTACTTCTCCGCCTACGAGGGATTCGGCATGCCGCCCGTGGAATGCCTGCGCGGCGGGCTGCCCTGCGTGGCGTCCGACCTGCCGCCCATCCGCGAGAACATCCCCGCCCGCTACCTGTTCGACAACGCCTCGGAGGAGTCGTTCATCCGCACGCTCAACGCGGTGTATGACAATCCCGGCACGGGAGACACCCCGGCCTATCCCACCTGGGCGGAAGTGGCCGCCCGCTGCGTGACCGCCATGGGGAAAGCATGAATTCGCTTGTCAATTCCAAAGACAAGTGATAAAATGCGCCGCCTTTCCAAAAATGCCTAACATTTGCGCCATCTTCACTCACTTTGCAGGCCCGCAGCGCACGCTGACGTGCCTGGAGAGGCTGGCGCAGCAAACCAGGCGGCCGGACAGCATCGTCGTCATCAACAACGGCTCGCCGCAGGACCCCGTGCTGGAGCAAATCCGCGGGCTGGACGCCCAACTGTTCGCCCCCGGCACCATCCGCATCCTGCAGATGGAGGCCAACCTGGGCAACGCCGGTGGCTGCGCGCGCGGGCTCACGCACGCCTTTGAAAGGCTGCATGCCGACTATGTATGGGTGCTGGACGACGACTCCTGGCCGCGTCCGCACACGCTGGAGGCCCTGCTGGCGGTACCAGACGCCCCGGACCTGGTACGCATGAGCCTGGTGGTGGATCCCGCCAAGGGAGACGAATTGAGCTGGCCGCTCACCTTCGCCACCAGTTCGGAGGCGCGCCCGTGGGAAAACGCCATGGTGCGGGACGAACTGCCGGAGGGCAACGCCATCCCCAGCCGCGGAGGCTGGCTCGGTGCCCTGTACCCCCGCACCGCGTGGGAAAAGGCCGGTGTGCCCACGGAGGAGCTGTTCATCCGCGGGGAGGACGAGGAATACCCGTGGAAGGTGCGCAACGCCGGGTTCCGCTTTGTGACCGTGCGTGATTCCGAGCTGGAGCACCCCTCCGCCAAGCGCCCCCTCATCCGCTACCGCATCGGCTCCAAGACCTTCTTCTACGAGCCGGGGCTGCCCATCTCCCGCGTGTACTACAAGGTGCGCAACTGGGCATGGCTGCAGCGGCTGCGCATGCCGTACAACTACCCGCACCGCCTGGCAGCCTGCGCGGCCTACCTGGTGCTGGCGTGCAACGGCATGCTGGCCGCCGGGGATTTTCACCTTCGCCACGTGTACATCCTGCTGCGCGCCCTGCACAACGGGTTCTACGGCAAACTGCGCCCCTTCTGATTTTTTTCGCACGTTGGCAAAAATTTGTCTTTACAAACGGAAAAAATCGGCTATCATCCGCTCCGCGAAATCCAAGGTTTATATCAACCTCTAACCTCTAACCAGTATCAACATCATGAAAGTTCTTTCCTCACTCGCCTCCATGAAGCGCCGCCATGCCGACTGCCAGATCGTCAAGCGCAAGGGCACGCTCTACGTCATCTGCAAGAGCAACCCCAAGTTCAAGGCCCGCCAGGGTGCCACCGCCGGCACGCGCCTGAGCAAGAAGGGCGTCAAGTAATCCTTTCCCCACCCTGCCCCGCACATCAGCCGGGGCGTCACGCAAAGACCGGCCGGCATCCTGTGCCCCGGTCTTTTTGCATACAGGCGGCAAGCCATGGAAAACACCGTACGCACGCAAATCCTGGAGCTCGGGGACTTCACCTTCGAGAGCGGGGAGACGCTGCCGGGCATCCGCCTGGCGTATGAGACGTACGGCACGCTGAACGAGAAGAAGGACAACGCGCTGCTGCTGTTCCACGCGCTCACGGGCAGCCACCACGCGCATGGGTACAACGATGACTTGCCGGAGGCGGGCAGCTTCTGGCGCCCGGAGAATTTCGAGGGCTGGTGGAACCTCATGATAGGCCCCGGCAAACCGCTGGACACGGACAAGTACTTCATCATCTGCATCAACTACCTGGGCAGCTGCTACGGCAGCTCCGGGCCCGCGGACCTGGCGCCGGACGGCGAGCCGTGGGGCAGCCGCTTCCCCATGGTGAACGCCAACGATCAGGCGCGCGCGCAAATCAAGGTGCTGGACCACTTCGGCATAGACCGCTTCTACATGGTTGGCCCCAGCCTGGGCGGCATGATTTCCCTGTGCGTGGCCAACCTGTGGCCGGAGCGCATCAAGAGCGTCATCATCATCGGCAGCGGCTACAAGCCCCAGATAGACCACCTGCTCTGCGGGTTCGAGCAGGTGCTGGCCATCGAGCAGGATTCCGCCTACCAGGCCGGGCGCTACGCGCTCTCCGCACCGCCGCTGCACGGTCTGGCCCTGGCGCGCATCATCTGCCACAAGCTCTTCACCTACCAGCGCGGGCTCGCCAAGCGCGCGCGCAAGGGCGTGGCGGACTCCAAGGGCATGCTCACCTGGTACAAGCCGCGCCGCAACACGGAAAGCTACATGCTCCACCAGGGCACCAAGTTCGCCCTGCGGTTCGATGCCAACGCCTACATCCGCATCATCGAGCTGTGGACCGGGTTCGACTTCGCCGCCTTCAGCGGGCTGGGGGACATAGACGCCGCCTTCAAGCGACTGGCGGAGCACAAGATTCCCTTCATGCTCTTCTCCATCAGCACGGATTGCTGCTTCACGCCGCGCTCCGTCTCCCTTTTCCACCGCCGCCTGCTCAAGAACGGCGTGGATTCCCGCTACAAGTGCATCCGCTCCATGAAGGGGCATGATTCCTTCCTGCTGGAGCCGGAGCTCTACCAGAAGGAGATAGCGGACTACCTGAACCGCTGACAGGGCGCCTCCCGCGGCCTTTTTTGCGAATTTCGGCATTTGCCGCTTGCATGCCCCCTTTTTCCGTGGTATAGTATGCGGGTAAACCGAAATTTACATCACAGCTATGAAAGTATCTTACAAAAACGGAAAGCGGGGGTTCACCCTGATCGAGTTGATGGTGGTTATCGCCATTCTCGCCAGTATGGCCGTGATCGGCGGCAACGCCTACCTCAGCCACATGAAGGATGGTGACCGCCAGGTCGCGCAGTCCAACCTGCAGTCCGTCCACAAGATCCTCGGACAGTTCAAGACCGACTACGGCAGCTACCCGTGCGACAACACGGCCGAGCAGCTGCAGGAGGAGAAGCCGGACCTCAACTTCGGCGAGCTCACCGGCGAGTTCTCCAACTGCTACTACCGCCAGGTCTTCTACAGCTCCGCCAATGATTCGGAGAAGCCCTTCTTCGCCAAGCTGGCCGTGGCCGGCAAGGCCACCAAGGAGGCCGACGAGCGCCTGGCCAACGGCTCCGCCCTCGCACGCGGCGAGAACGCCATGTCCTATGTGCTGCGCAAGGGTTCCGACGATCCCAACCGCAAGGAGCCCGTGGGCAAGAACAACGTGCCGCTGGCTTTCTGCAGCATCTACCCCACGGACACCCCGTACTCCGGTGAGAACATCGTGTTCGATATGTCCTCCTACGATGGACAGGCTCTGGTCCTGTTCGGCGACGGTTCCGTGAAGAACCTCAAGGACGTGCTGGAGGAGGACGAGACGGACGAGGCCAAGGGCACCATCCAGAAGGGCAAGGACATCTTCCCGGCCACCAAGCGCGGCCGCGATGTGGCGGGTGACTACCTCATCCTCGCCCCGGAGCTGTAAAGCCCCCGCGCAAGAGATTTCAAACCGCAGCTCCGCAGGGGCTGCGGTTTTTTGTGCGCTGTGTGCGTACGCACGAGAGGCAATTTTGGATTGGGGATTTAGGATTTAAGATTTGGGATTTGTCTGATGGCAAGCGCGGTGTGTGTACACACATGGCGCGATTGGCGGGCGGGTGTACACACAAGGCGTATCTGGAGAGACTCCAGATACGCCTTGGAAGTTTCCCGCGCGGAGCGCGGCTCTATCTACAAATTGTCAATCGTCAATTGTAAATTGTAGATTTGTTCACTTTCTGCGCTTGGGCTGGGCCTTCTTGGCAGGCTTCTTGGCGGGAGCGGGTGCCTTTTTGGCGGGCTTTGCGGCCTTCTTGGGGGCGAGCTTGCGCTCCTTCTTCTCCCAGCTCCAGTCCCAGCGCTCCAGGTTGGCGATGCTGGCGGCCAGCAGGTCCACGCAGGCCTGCACGTCGCCCTTGTGGGCCATCTCGATGCTCTGGTGCACGTTGCGCACGGGGATGGAGAGGGCGCCGCAGATGGAGCCGCCGGCGGCGAACTTCTGCAGGGCGCCGGCATCCGTGCCGCCGGCGGAAAGGAGCTCCAGCTGGTAGGGAATCTTGCCTTCCTCCGCCAGGGCCACCATGTACTTGACCACGCGGCTGTCGGTGATCATGGTGCTGTCGTACACCTTCACGCCCGCGCCCTTGCCCAGCACGGTGCACTTGTCGTGCGCGCCGCTGCCGGGGGTGTCGAACGCGATGGTGGTGTCCAGCGCGAAGGAGAAGGTGGGCTGGATGGCAAGCGTGGACGCCTGGGCGCCGCGCAGCCCCACTTCCTCCTGCACCGTGAAGACGGCGTACAGGTCGTACATGGGGGTGATGCCGGCCTTCTTGAGCTGGCGCACGGCCTCCACCAGCATGTAGCAGCCGCCGCGGTTGTCGATGCTCTTCACGTTCAGGCAGTCGCCCATCTCCACGAGGTCGCCCACGCGAGTGATGCAGTCGCCCACGGAGACCCACTTCTCCACCTCCTTCTTGGTCATGCCCACATCCACCACGTAATCGGTGATGGCGGGCATCTTGGTGCGCTCGTCGGGGGTCATCACGTGAATGGGCTTCACGCCCATGCAGCCGGGGAGGTCCTTCTTGCCGTGCACCACCACGCGCTGCGCGGTGAGCGTCTTCGGGTCGAACCCGCCCAGCGGCAGGATGCGGATGAACCCGTCGTTGTCGATGTGGCGCACGATGAAGCCGATTTCATCCATGTGTGCGGCGCACATGATGCGCTCGTCGGAGCTCTTGCCCTTGATGAGGGCAATCACGTCTCCCACGTTGTCCACCCACACGTCGTCGGCCAAGGGAGCCATCTCATCGATGATGATCTGACGGATTTCGTACTCGAACGCGGGCGCGCCTGTCGCCTCGCACAGCTTCTTGAAAAGCGGAATGTTCATAACAGGCACTACTTTACTCCCCGCACGCGGGGATTGCAAGGAATTTACAATTTACGATTGACGATTTACAATTTTTCAAGTTCGCGCGCCGCAAGCGGCGCGGAATTTTCAAATTGTCAATTGTAAATTGTAGATTGTAAATTCTCCTCCCATGTGGTAGCATGGGGGTCTCATGGGGACGTTCTGCATACTGGACGGCATGGCGCTCATCTACCGCGCGTTCTATGCCTTCATCAACTCGCCGATGCGAAACTCGAAGGGCCTGAACACATCGGCCATGTTCGGGTTCGTCAACACGGTGGTGCACCTGATAGAGAGGGAGCAGCCCACGCACATCGTGGCGTGCCTGGACCCGAGCGGCCCCACGTTCCGCCACGAGCGGTTCCCGGAGTACAAGGCCAACCGCCAGGCCATGCCGCAGGAGCTGCGCGACTCCATCCCCTGGATTGCAGAAATCCTGGCCGCCATGCGCATCACCACGCTGCGCCAGCCGGGATTCGAGGCGGACGACCTCATCGGCACGCTCACGCGGATGGCGGACGAGGACGGCGGCATGGAGAGCTACATGGTGTCCAAGGACAAGGACCTGGGGCAGCTGCTCTCCCCCACATGCACGTTCCGGCGCCCCGGCAAGAAGGGGAGCGATTTCGAGACGGTGACCATGGACGCCTTCCTGGAGGAATGGGGCATCGGCGAGCCGCGGCAGATTATCGACATCCTTGCGCTCATGGGCGACGCCTCCGACAACATCCCCGGCGTGCCCGGCGTGGGCGAGGTGACCGCCAAGAAGCTCATCGCGCAGTTCGGCAGCATCGAGAACATGCTGGCCCACACCGCCGACATCAAGGGCAAGCTGCGCCAGAAGATTGAGGAGAACGCGGAGAGCGCCCGCCTTTCCTACGAGCTGGCCACCATCCGCCGAGACGTGCCGCTCACCGTCAAGCTCGACGACTGCAAGCGCCAGGAGTTCGATACCGCCGCATTGCGGGATATCCTCACCAGGCTGGAATTCCGCGAGCTCGCCAAAAAGCTCTGCGGCGGGGTGCAGCAGGCGGATGCCGACATGGGCGAGCTCTTTGCCGCCGCCGCCCCCAAGAAGGAGGAGGCCCCCGCGGCGGACGGCCCCGTGCAGATGGACCTCTTCTCCGCCCCGCAGCTCAGCGACATCTCCAACACGCCGCACACGTACCACCTGGTGGCGGACGACACCGCGCGCCGCGAGCTGGCCGCACGCCTGGAGGCCGCGCCGCGCTGGGCGTTCGACACGGAAACCACCGGGCTGGACCCGCTGCAGGACCGCATCCTCGGCATGTCGTTCTGCATTGACGAGCATGAGGCGTACTACGTGCCCGTGGACGCGCCGGAGGCACTGGAGCCGTTCCGCGCGGCCTTTGCAGGCGGTGCGGAAAAGGTGGGGCTCAACCTCAAGTTCGATTTGCAGGTGCTGCACACCGCCGGGCTGGAAACAAGCGGGCCGTTCTTTGACGCCATGCTGGCGCACACCGCGCTCTTCCCGGAGCTGCGCCACAACATGGACGACATGGCGGAGGCCCTGCTGGCGTACCGCACCGTCAAGCTGGCGGACATCGCACCCGCCAACGGCAAGGAGCTGGACACCGCCGCCGTGCCCGTGGAAACCATGGCCGACTACGCCGCGGAGGACGCCGACGTGACGCTGCGCCTGGCGAACGCCCTCGCACCCAAGCTCAAGGAGGCCGGGCAGGATGCGCTCATGCGCGACATCGAGTTCCCGCTCACGCCCGTGCTCGCCGCCATCGAGGAGGAGGGCATGCGCGTGGAGCCCGCACAGCTGGAGAAGGCCTCCGCGGAGCTGGGGGAGAAGATTGAGGAAATCCGTGCACGCATCGACGCCATCGTCGGCGAGCCCATCAACCTGAACTCCCCGCGCCAGCTCGGCGAGCTGCTGTTCGGCAAGATGAAGCTGCTGGAGAAGCCCAAGAAGACCCGCACCGGGCAATACGTCACAGACGAGGAGACGCTGCGCAAGCTGGAGGGCAAATCCCCGCTGGTGACCGACATCCTGGAGTACCGCGAGCTCACCAAGCTCAAGGGCACGTACCTGGACGCCCTGCCCCGCTACATCTCGCCGAAGGACGGCCGCATCCACTCCACCCTGCTGCAGATGGTCACCGCCACCGGGCGCCTGGCCTCCCAGAACCCCAACCTGCAGAACATCCCCGTGCGGTCGGACGCCGGCAAGCTCATCCGCCGCGCCTTCGTGGCGCGCGACGAACACCACTCCATCCTCTCCGCAGACTACTCGCAGGTGGAGCTGCGCCTCATGGCCGCCCTCTCCGCAGACCCCGCCATGGTGGCCGCCTTCCAGAGCGGGCGCGACATCCATGCGGAAACCGCCGCACGCATCTACGGAATCGACCACGCGGACGTGACGTCCGACATGCGCCGCGCCGCCAAGACCGTGAACTTCGGCATCATCTACGGCATCTCCGCGTTCGGGCTCTCACAGCGCCTCAACTGCCCGCGCGGCGAGGCCGCGGCCCTGATTGAGAGCTACTTCGCGCAGTTCCCCGGCGTGAAAGCATACATGGACAAGCTGGTGAGCGACGCCACGGAGAAGGGCTACGCGGAGACGCTCTGCGGGCGCCGCCGCAACCTGCCGGATCTCCGCAGCGCCAACGCCAACCTGCGCAGCGCCGCGGAGCGAACCGCCATCAACACGCCCATCCAGGGTTCCGCGGCCGACATGATCAAGATTGCCATGGTGCGCGTGGCGCAGCTGCTGCAAGGCCGCAGGAGCCGCATGATTATGCAGATTCATGATGAACTGCTCATCGACCTCCATGAGGACGAGCACGACCTCATCGAGCAGATAAAGGACACCATGCGCAGCGCGCTCCCCCTGCCCAACGGCGTGCCGCTGGAGGTGGAGGCCAACACCGCGCCCAACTGGCTGGACGCCCACTAAAAAAATCTTCACCCAAACCCAACCACGATTATGATTACACTTGTAGGACTCGGATACGACATCCACCGCTTCTCCCCCACGCCGCGCCCGCTCATGCTCGGCGGCATCAAGGTGCACGAAACACAGGGGCTAGACGGCCACAGCGACGCCGACGTGCTCTGCCACGCGCTCGCGGACGCCATCCTCGGCGCCATCGGCGAGCGCGACATCGGCTACTGGTTCCCGCCCAGCGACCCCGCGTGCGAGAACATCAGCTCCCTGCTGATTGTCCAGAAGGCCGTGGAGCTGCTGCAGGGCCAGGGCGGCCGCGTGGTGAACGTGGACTGCGCGCTCATTGCGGAAGCCCCCAAGATTATGCCCTTTGTGCCAGGCATGAAAGCCACGCTGGCCGCCGTGCTGGATGTGTCGCCCCGCCGCGTGGGCGTGAAGGCCACCACCAACGAGAGGCTCGGCGCCATCGGCCGCGGAGAGGGCATCGCAGCCTTCGCAACCGTAGCCGTTTCCCTGCCGGATGAATTTTGATTGCCATGAACACCGAACTTGAACTCGCGGCCTACGCGGCCGTGCAAAACCTGAAAGCCGCCGGGCTCACCGCCGCCACCGCGGAGAGCTGCACCGGCGGGCTCATCGCCGCCCTGCTCACCGGCGTGCCCGGCGCATCCCAAGCGTTCCGCTACGGCTGGGTCACCTACTGCAACGAGGCCAAGGAGCGCCAGCTCAACGTCCCCCACGAGGTACTGGAGCAATACAGCGCCGTGAGCGAGCCCGTGGTGCAGGCCATGGCGGAAAACGCCCGCCAATTCGCCGGCTCCGACCTCGGCGTGGCCGTCTCCGGCAACGCCGGTCCCACCAAGGGCGCCCCCAACGAACCGGAGGTCGGCACCGTCTGCATCGCCCTCGCCCGCAAAGGCCAACCCACCCACACGGAAACCATCTTCCAACCCAACCTCTCCCGCACCGACTTCCGAAACCTGGTCGCCAACCGCGCCCTAGAGCTCTTGGCGCAAGCAAAGTGAACAGGGTAGTCGTTGTATGAAACGTTGGCGTGTATCCACCCCGCCATGTGCGGGGGGGATACACGCCAACGCATGCCGACCAACCACGTTCGTTGCCACCAAACA
>JAUNNT010000077.1 GCA_030531305.1 Akkermansia sp. | reverse complement strand
GGGGTGTCCCCGCATGCCGACCAATCCCCACAACCCCGCTTGCCGGGGTGGTTCGGGGCACCAACGCCTGCTTCTCTCCGTGGCGTTTTTCCCTATTCCCCGCCGCGCACGTCAATGCGCACGGGGACTTCCTCCACGGAGAGGCCGGCGGCGGAGAGCTTGTCCATGACCTCGATGAATCGGCCCATGGACGCCCCCGTGGCGGCGGATACCTGCACGTGCGCGTTCGGGTTCTTCTGCACCAGCTCCTTTACGGCGGATTCCAAATGCGCGGCGGGTATCACCTGACCGTTGAAGGCCAGCGAGCCGTCGTCCGCCACCTCCAGCAGGATGTCGTCCGCGTTGCCGATGCTGCCTGCCAGGCTGTGGGTCTGCGGCAGGTTGAGCGGCAGCACGTTCACCTGGTGCTTGATTTCCGTGTGCACGATGAAGAAGATGAGCAGGATGGTCAGGATGTCCAGCATGGGGACAATCGGGATGCCCTGCGCGGCGGGTTTCCTTGTGTAGATGGTCATGGCCGTTCAGTGTTGGTTGCGGCGGGAGAGGAGGTCGGTGAACGCGCCGTTGATGCGTGCGGCGCGGTGCTCCAGGCGGCGCTCGAAGCCGGTGAGGGCGATGACGCCCGGCACGGCGATGGCCAGGCCGAAGATGGTGGTGTAGAGCGCCTTGGAGATGCCCAGGGCGATTCCCTCCTGCGCGTCAGGCGTGCCGAACACGCCGAAGATGTCCACCAAACCCCAGGCGGTGCCGAGGATGCCGAGCATGGGAGCCACGCTGGTGACCACGCTGATGGCGGCAAGCCCGGCGCGTCCGGAGTCGATGACGAGGCGCAGGCGGCTCTCCACCTGGGATGCGAGGGCGGCGGGATCGTGCTGCGGGGCGGTGAGGGCGAGCCCGGCCACGGTGTCCAGCGCGTTGCCGCGGGCGCGGCAGCTCTCCGCGCACGCCTCCGGCGGCAGCGTTTGCAGGTCCTTCAGTGTGCGCTTCCACCCGCACCCGGCGAAGAGCCAGTGGTAGATGATGGCGGCAATCAGGATGACGGAGCAGGCGAGCAGCGGGTAGCCGAAGGGTTGGCAGGCCTGGAAGAATTGGTTGATGGTGTCTGGCATGGTTGTTTATCTGGGTTGGTGGTTAGTCGAAGTTGAAGTCGAAGATGAGTTCCAGCTTGTCGCCGGCAAAGGATTTCTGCACGGCGGCGGGCATGGGGGGCAGGGAGGCCTCGCGGATGGCCGCGAAGGTGAACGATTGCTGGCTCACGCTCGCGCCGCGGCGGTTGATGAGGTCCATGTTCGCGATGCTGCCGTTGCGCAGCAGTCGCAGGCTGATGGTGATGCGGCCGGGGATGATGTCGCCGCAGTGTTCGTCGCACTCGCGGTACCAGTGGTAGGCGATGCGGCGGTAGATTTCTGCCTCGTACTCGCCGCGCGGGGTGGCCTCCACGTTGAGGGCGGCGTGGCGGCCGATGGTGTAGTGCCCGGTGCTGCGGGTGCGGTTCTCGTTGGTGCGGAATCCCTCCGGCTGCATGTGGTCCGCCAGCGAGGGGTCGTAGTACACGGCGGGCGCGCTGCGCTTGCGCTGCGGCTGCACCAGCTCCGGATTGTCGCCCGTGGCGTCAGGCAGACCCGTGCGCGCCGCGTGCATCTCCACCGGGCTGGTGCTCGGCATGTCCGCCGGGTTGAGACGCAGCCCCCGCTCATCGTCGCTCTCCGTGACGGGGTTGACGGTGAGCGCGCCCCGCTGCACCAGGTCCATCAGGTCCGGCCCCGGCTCCTGCGCGGGATTCTCGGATGGCTGTGGCGTGCCGGGAGCGGGCTCCTGCGCCTCCTGCGCGGCCACGGTGTCCTGCGTGTCTTCCTGCGGCGCGGGTTGGGTGGGCGCGGTCTCGCGCTTGCCCTCGTGCTTCAGGTCGCCGTCCTGCCGTGTTTCGTCGAAGGTGACCATTTCCTCCTGCTCGCGGCCGGTCATGGCGGGTGCCTCGCGGTCGGCCAGCTTGTCGCGGGAGTCGGGATCGCTGGCGGCGCGGGAATCGCGGTTGCCCTCGAACTCCGGGCGCTCCGGGGCCACCTGCGGCACATCCGGGTTGGTCTTCACCACGGCGCGCTCCTGCGGCTCATCCTGTGGCGCGGGTGCGGGCTTTTCCTTCTGGCGCACCACCTTCACCAAGCGCGTGGCCCGCGTTTGGTGCGCGGTCTTTTTGTGTTCGGGACGCGGTATCTGCAGCACCATCCAGGCAAGGCCGACGTGCACCAGCAGGGAAAGCAGCACGCAGAGCGCGATGGCGCTGGCACGCCCTGGTCTCTGCATGTTCATACGCGCGGCGAGGTGGGCGTTGCATCACGCCTTGTAGACGCGCGGCACGCGCGCGGTGAGGCTGGTGATGACGTTGCTGGGGATGGTCTTGGCGCGCGCGGTGAGTTCCTCCCACGGCACGTTCGGGCCCATGATTTCCGCCACGTCGCCGGGCTGCACGCCCTTGATGTGGGACACGTCCACCATGATCTGGTCCATGGTGACGCGGCCGAGGACGGGGCAGTACGAGCCGTTGAGGTAGACGCGCGCGCCGGTGTTGGAGAGGTAGTGCAGGTAGCCGTCGCCGAAGCCGATGCCGATGGTGGCCACCTTGGTGGCGCCGCTGGTGATGTAGGTGTGGTTGTAGGACACGCCGTGCTGGGCGGGCAGGGTGCGCAGCAGGGTCACGCGGCTGTAGAGCGTGAGGGTGTTGCGCAGCTCCCGGTTGTACGGGGAGGGCATGGGCGAGTAGCCGTACAGGATGCGCCCCAGGCGCACCATGTTGGTGCTGGGAGCGGTGTAGTTGAACACGGCGGAGCTGCTGCACAGGTGGCGGTACGGCAGCTGCATCTTGCCCGCCAGCTCCGCCACCGCCGCCTCGTAGCTCTCAATCTGCCGGTGCGTGAACGAGATGTCGTCCGCCGCCGCGGAAAGGTGGGAGAAGATGCCCTCTATGTTCAGGTGCTCCAGCGGCGCCAGGTGGTCGGCCAGGCTCGGGATGTCGTGCGGCAGCAGGCCCGCGCGCCCCATCCCGGTGTCCACGTTGATGTGCAGGTTCACCTTCTTGCCGTACAGCTTGCCCAGCGCGTTGAAGTGCTCCGCCTCCTCAATGCTGGAGAGCGCCGCCCGCCAGCCGTTCTGCACGATGGCCTCACGCTCCGCGGGGAAGCACGGCCCCAGGATGAACGGGCACTTGCGGCAGCCCAGCGCGTGGATGCGCGCCGCCTCCGCAGGCGTCGCCACCCCGAAAAACTCGATGTCCTCGCCGTCCAGCGCCTTTGCCACTCCTTCCAGTCCGTGGCCGTACGCCTCCGCCTTCACAATCGCCATCTGGCGGTGTTCTGGCAGCACCCGCCGCACAACGGAAAGGTTGTGCTTCATGGCGTCCGTGTCAATCTCGGCCCACGCGCGGTATAGTGAGGTGTCCTGCATGCGCGTATTCTAGACTACCCCGCGCCCCTTGGCAATACCATATTCCGTGTGCGCGCGCATGCAACATGACAAATGAAAAGTTGACAAAATGAGGTTTATGCGTAGAATAGTCGGATGGCACACATGAAAGACAGAGAGGTTATAGGGCAGCTCCGTGCCAACGGGCTCCTGGTGGTTGTGGAGGAGGGATGGGGACCCCATTTCATCCTCACCGATGCAAACGATGGGCATGTGGTGGCGGAGTTTTCCTTCGTGGACCCGTGCGTCGGCGGTGAGCTCGGCCGGCAGGTTGCCGACTTCATGAAGGCACCCAACGCGGACCAGCCCGGCTACACCAATTGGGAGGTGGCCATTGTGGCTCACAACCGCGTGAACAACCTTGCCCCGAAACGGGATTCCAGCTTCTACCTGCTTACCTCATCCCGTCTGGCCACCCAGCCTGATATTTACCGCGGCTGCCTGCCCGTGGACCTTCCTGTGCCGGATTATGCACAGAACGCCTGACGGCGCGAGACAAGGATGCAAAACGGGCGGCTTCATTGCGAAGCCGCCCGTTTGATTTGGGTTGAATGGTCTTGCCTTATTCCGCGGCGGGAGCCTCCACGGCCTTCTCCTCCGTGGTGCCGGTGGATCCGGTGGAGGTTGTGGTGGTGGCTGCCACGGGAGCCTGCAGCTGCGGCAGGTCGATGATCTCGATGAGCGCCATCGGCGCGCTGTCCGTCTTGCGCTGGCCCAGCTTCACGATGCGGCAGTACCCGCCCTGGCGGTCCTTCGTGGCCTCCGCCACTTCCGCGAAGAGCTTGGAAACGACCTTCGGCTGCGGGAGCGCGGCCAGGGCCTGCCTGCGGGTGTGGAGGGTGGACTTCTTGGCCAGGGTGATGAGCTTCTCCACGTAGGGGCGGAGAGCCTTGGCCTTGGCCAGGGTGGTGGTGATGCGGCCGTTGCTGATGAGGCTGCAAGCCTGGTTGGCCAGCATGGCCTTACGATGCGATGCCGTGCGCTGAAGCTTGGCTTTCTTTACTCCGTGTCTCATGATATGTATCTAGTTAGAATTTTGGTGATTGGTGATGGGTTTATTCGTCCTCGTCGGAATAGATGTCGATGTTGCGGCTGATGAGCGCCTGCAGGTCGGAACCGCGGGTGTCCTCCGTGTTGTCGCGCAGGCGTCCGGAACCGCCGCTGGCCGGGGCCAGCAGCTTCGGGTCGAACGTCATCCCCAGCGAGAGGCCGTGCTGAACCAGCTTGTCCTTGATCTCGTTGAGGGACTTCTTGCCGAAGTTGCGGTACTTGAGCATCTCCGCCTCCGTCTTCTGCGCCAGCTGGCCAACCGTGGTGATGTTGGCGTTGTTCAGGCAGTTGGCGGCGCGCACGGAAAGCTCGATCTCGTTCACGCTCATGTTCAGCAGCTTGCGCAGCTGGGCCGTGTTCGCGTCCTGCTCCGCGTTGGAGCCCTTCTCGAACTCCACCACATCAGAGCCCACAAACACGTCCAGGTGGTGGCGAAGGATGCTCGCCGCCTGCAGCATCGCGCTGTCAGGCGTCACGCGCCCGTCCGTCCACACGTCCAGGATCAGCTTGTCGAACTCGGTCATCTGGCCCACGCGGGCGTTGTCCACCGCGTACTTCACGCGGGTGACCGGGGAGAAGATGGAGTCGATCGGAATCACGCCGATCGGGCGGTCCTTGTCGTTGTTGTCGTCCGCGGTGTGGAAGCCGCGGCCCACGTTGACCTCGAAGTCGCAGTCGAAGATGGTGCTCTGGTCCAGGTGGCAGATGACCTGGTCCTTGTTGACGACGGAGTACATGTGGTCCTCCTTGATGTCGGCCGCGGTGACCTCGCCCTGCTTGGTGACGCGGAGGGAGAGGGTGCGGGGCTCCTTGCCGTGGTGGATGAACTTGACCTTCTTGAGGTTCAGGATGATCTCGGTGACATCCTCCACCACACCGGGCAGCGAGGTGAACTCGTGCTGGGCGCCGGCGATGCGGACGCTGGTGATGGCGGCACCCTCCAGGGAGCTGAGCAGCACGCGGCGCAGGGAGTTGCCCAGCGTGTGGCCGAAGCCCGTCTCGATGGGCTCAGCGATGAAGGTGATATGGTTGGCATCCTCCGGGTCCTCAATGCGGGTGAGGGTGTCCGGTATCTCGAAATGGGCCAGTTTGATGGGCCCCTGACTGCTGTTTTCTTCTTCAGGCATAATGCTTTGTTGACCGGGTTTCCCTCCATGCGAGCTCTGCTTCCATTGGAAAAGGAGGACCTACGGCCGGGGTTTGGTAAACTCGCGCGGGCATAGTATACCTGTTTTCCCCACGGCACGCAAGCCGAATTTGCATCGTCCACCCCGCGCGTGTGTCATAAAGGCGCTGCGCCACGGGCGGTTATGCCCATGGCGGCGGTGCCTGCGGGGTGCATGCAATCACCTTGCGGCGGTAGGCCACGGCCCCGCCGGTGAGGGGATTGGTGCCGGTGTGCTCCTCCTCCTCCCAGTGGAAGAACATGCCGTGCCGCTGCCACTCCGGCAGGGAGGAAAAATCCACGCCGTGTTCGGCCAGGAGCCTGCGCTTGGCAGCGGTGTCGGTGCGGATGAGGGTTTGCGTGGCGTCGTGCTCGCTCATGCCGGAGTTGCGCAGCGCCCAGTAGCAATGCGCGTTGAAGGCGTTCCTCTCTGCATCCTCCCGCCGCCAGCGGAAGTAGCGCGCCACGCCCGCCGAGTCCGCCTGGATGTTCAGGCGGCAGTCGAACGCGGCCGTGCTGCCGAAATGCAGCGTGAACGCCGCGCTCGCCTCCGCCGCCAGCAGGGAGATGAGCTTGCGCGGCACGCGGTCGTACGCATCCATCCCGACGTCGAACAGCAGGGATATCTCGTCGCTCTGCGTGTACGCCAGCTCCACCTTGAACCCGCACTGCATCAGGTGCCGCACGGTGGCGTGCATGATGTCGCGGAACCGCGTGTCGAACGGCTTTTGGAAGTGCGTGTTGGTGAGCGTGCGGAACGCCCGCCCGTCCAGCCGCGCAATGATGTAGCACCCGCGCGGAAGAGGCTCGCCCGCGGTGTCCTCCGCCGCGCGGAGGATGCCGTCCAGCTCGTGGAAACCCGGCTCCTCCCGCCAGGGGGAGAGCACAAATCCGCCGTCCCCCATGGCGGCGTAGTACAGGCGGTCGAACCCCTCGTCCGGCGACGGCAGCTCCAGGCGGTTGCTCATGGCCGCCACGGCGGCACGCGGGATGCGGGCCTCCCCGCTGCGCCGGGCGTTGCGCTCCACGCAGTCCGCCACGCGGCTCTGGAAGTACACGCCCACCACCTCGTACCCCGCGGCGCGCGCGGCGGATATGTACCGCGCCCGCTCGCCGCGCAGGGTGTTGGTGTTGTCCACCGCAAATTCCTTTCTCCCGCGGATGCAGTCCGCCACCAGCGTCTCCTCGCGGTGCCGCGTCTTGAGCGTGTCCAGGTTGATGTGCACAAAGCCCTGCGGCGCGAGCTTGGTCGCATAGTACGTGCTCTTGCCGGAGGCGGGTATGCCGATGAGGATGACCGCGCGCGGACGCGCCTGCTCCCCCTTGGATTTCGGGTTGTTCATGGGTGTTGTCTCGGGTTGTTGGAAATGCGCGCCCAGCGCGCACTCCCCCATCCATACCCGCATTCCGCCCATTTGTCAACAGCAAACTACCCCGTGTGTGCACGCACAACGCGTGCCCCCAAAAAATCCTAATCCTAATCCTAATTACAGCACGTCCCCCCACTCCGGGGCGGGCTTTTCATCCGCGATGGCGCAGATGCGGTCAATCATGCGGTCCCACTTGTCGCGCCCCTCCAGGATGTCGATTTCAATGCGGAGGAAGTAGATGGGCACGTCCATCTCGTCCGGCTCCAGGAAGCGGACGGCGTCTTTCTCCGTGGTGATGATGGCATCGAGCGCGCGGTCGGCGCAGCGCTGTACAAAGGCTTCCAGCTCCTGCTGGTCGAACCAGTGGTGGTCGGGGTATCGGCGGCGAATCTCGATGTTGGCGCCCTGCTGCTCCACGAGGGTCTCGAAGCTCTCCGGGCGCGCGATGCCGCTGAGGCAGGCCACGTACTTGCCGTTGAGGAAGGACAGTTCTTTCCTTTCCCCGGTGAAGATGTTCTCCAGGTAGGCGGGGGCGTGGTTGGTGACGATGATGTCCGCCACGCGGTTGTACTTGCGGATGGTGGCGATGAGCTCGTCCTGGGGCTTGCCGCCGCTCTTGGTGAGGATGATGTAGCTGGCGCGCTTGAGGCTGGTGCGGGGCTCGCGCATGGTGCCGCGCGGCAGCAGCGCGCCCGTGCCGAACGGGAACCCGCAGTCCACCAGCACGATGTCTATCTCGTGCCGCAGCTTGAGGTACTGCATGCCGTCGTCCAGGATGAGGGTGTTGCAGCCCAGCTGCTCGATGGCGAAGATGCCGGACTTCACGCGGTCCTTGTCCACCAGCACGGCCACGCCGTCCAGGTTGCGGGCCAGCATGAACGGCTCGTCCCCGGCGTAGTGCGGGTTGAGCTTGCGGTTGGTGCCGTCGCTGGCAATCTTGGGGATGTTGCGCAGGCGTCGGCCGTCCTTGTCCAGCCACACCTGGGGGTGGTGCAGGGGCTTGCTTTTGTAGCCGCGGGTGAGGATGGCGCATTTCCTGCCGCGCGCGGCGAGCGTGCGGGACAGCAGCTCCACCACGGGGGTCTTGCCGGTGCCGCCGGCGGTGATGTTGCCCACGCTGACGGTGAGGGTGCCGAGGTAGTGGACGGTCTTGATGCGGCGGCGGAAGAGGTAGAGGCGCGCGCCCACCACGGCGCGGAAGCCCCACGAGCCCACGCGCAGGATGCCGCGCATGGCCCACGCGCGGAAGCCGCGGGCGCGCCCGAATATCACATCGGTGCCCCACTCCTCCAGCTCCTCCGCGCGCGATTTCATGGAACGGCCGCCGCGTTTAGAACTCGCAGTTGCGCGGGGTGCGCGGGTAGGGCAGCACGTCGCGGATGTTCTGCACGCCCGTCACGAACATGATCAGGCGCTCGAAGCCCACGCCGAACCCCGCGTGCGGTACGGTACCGTAGCGCCGCAGGTCGTTGTACCAGTAGTAGGTTTCCTTGTCCATGCCCAGGCGCTCGATGTTGCCCTCCAGGATGTCCAGGCGCTCCTCGCGCTGGCTGCCGCCGATGATTTCGCCGATGCCGGGCACCAGCACGTCCATGGCGGTCACGGTCTTGCCGTCCTCGTTCAAGCGCATGTAGAACGGCTTGATCTCCTTCGGGTAGTCGTACACGATGACCGGGCACTTGAAGTGCTTCTCCGTAAGGAAGCGCTCATGCTCGCTCTGCATGTCCATGCCCCAGTGCGGCGGGTACTCGAACTTCTCCCCGCTCTTGAGCATGATGTCGATGGCCTCCGTGTAGCTGCACCGCACGAACGGCTGTTTGCTCACGGCCTCCAGGCGCTCCCGCAGCCCCTTGTCCACGAACTTGCAGAAGAAGTCGAAATCCCCGCTGGTGTCCGCCAGCATGGTGTCGGCTATGTGCTTGATGAAGGCCTCGGCCACGTCCATGTCGCCGTGGAGGTCGCAGAAGGCCATTTCCGGCTCGATCATCCAGAATTCGGCGGCGTGGCGGGTGGTGTTGCTGTTTTCCGCGCGGAAGGTGGGGCCGAAGGTGTAGATGTTGCCCAGGGCGCAGGCAAAGGTCTCGCCCTCCAGCTGGCCCGACACGGTGAGGTTGGCCGGCTTGCCGAAGAAGTCCTTGTCGTACCCCTTGTTCTCCGCCAGCGGGTCCAGCGTCGTCACGTGGAACATTTCGCCCGCGCCCTCGCAGTCGGATGCCGTGATGATGGGCGTGTGCACCCACACGAAATCGCGCGCCAGGAAGAACTGGTGCACCGCCGCCGCAATGCGCGAGCGCGTGCGGAACACCGCTCCGTACAGGTTGGTGCGCGGACGCAGGTGCGCGATGGAGCGCAGGAATTCCGGGGAATGCCCCTTCTTCTGCAGCGGGTAGGTCTCCGGCGAGCCGCCGATGAGCTTCACCGCCGTGGCCTGGATTTCCCACTTCTGCTTGCCCGGGCTCTCCACCAGGCGGCCCTCCACCTGCACGGAAGAACCCGTGGTCATCTTCGCGATGTCCTCGTAGCCGGGTATTCCCGCATCCGCCACCACCTGGATGGACGCCAGCGACGAGCCGTCGTTGATTTCAAGGAAGGAAAACGTTTTGGAGTCACGGCGCGTGCGCACCCACCCCGCCACCAGAATGGCGTCCACAGGTGCCTCGCTCGCCAACGCATGCTTGACTAGTGTTCTTTGCATAGTTCTTCGTTTGTTACCCGTCATTCTACTCCTCCGCCCCTCCCTTGGCGAGAAAAATCGCGCCGCACCCCATCGGGCGCGGCGCAAT